>DASZXM010000431.1:0-8183 GCA_035546415.1 Pseudonocardiaceae bacterium | reverse complement strand
GGGCAGGCTGGATCCGCTGTTCGCGGCGACCCGGGCGGAGGGCCGTGCCGCCCTGGTCGGCTACCTGCCGGCGGGCTACCCGACCGTGGCCGGTTCGAAGGACCTGTTCGCGGCGATGCTGGACGCCGGCTGCGACCTGGTGGAGGTCGGCATCCCGTTCTCCGACCCGGTCCTGGACGGCCCCACCATCCAGGCCGCCGCCGACCACGCGCTGCGTGGCGGCTTCCACGTGCGCGACGTGTTCGGCGTGGTCGAGTCGGTCGCGGCCCCCGGTGGCCGCGCGGTGGTGATGACGTACTTGAACCCGGTGTACCGCTACGGCGTGGACGCGTTCGCCCGCGACCTGGCGGCGGCCGGCGGCCTGGGTGTCATCACGCCGGACCTGATCCCGGACGAGGCGGCCGAGTGGCTGGCGGCATCGGCCGAGCACGACCTGGACCGGATCTTCCTGCTCGCCCCGTCCTCCACGGAGGAGCGGATCGCGTCCACGCTCACGGTCACCAGCGGCTTCGTCTACGCGGCGTCGGTGATGGGCGTGACCGGCGCGCGGGATACGGTGGCGTCGTCGGCCGGTGACCTGGTGCGCCGGGTGAAGGCCCACACGGACCTGCCGGTCGGCGTCGGCCTGGGCGTCCGCTCCGGTGCGCAGGCCGCGGAACTGGCGGCGGTGGCCGACGCGGTGATCGTCGGCTCGGCGTTCGTGACCCGCGCCACCCAGGGCGCGACGGAGGTCGCCGACCTGGCGAAGGAACTCGCCGACGGCGTCCGCCACCCGCTGACCCCGGTGGCATAGCAGCTCGGCGGAGTGCTCGGCCAGCCCGGGACCAGGGCAATGGGGTGGAACTCATTGATGCTCGCTCATCGTGAGCCCGTCGCCGACCTCGAAGAAACGGCGTGTGCTCCAGCGAACCCAGTTCGCGCGACGCGGTGCCGTGGTTACGATCGACCTCGCCGGTCCGGGGCATTGACAGCCGGCTCACAGGGGACCGTTACGGTGGTCGCGTGAGGTATGCCGCTGGGCCCGTGCTGGCCTACATCCCGAGCCCGCCGCAGGGGGTCTGGCATCTCGGACCGCTGCCGATCCGGGCCTATGCGCTGTGCATCATCGTCGGCATCATCATCGCCATCTGGTGGGGTGAGCGGCGGTTCCAGTCCCGTGGCGGGCAGCGTGGGACCGTCGTCGACATCGCCGTGTGGGCCGTGCCGTTCGGCCTGGTCGGCGGCCGGTTGTACCACGTGTGTACGGACTGGTGGCGCTACTTCGGCGACGGCAAGGACCCGATCGACGCCCTGAAGATCTGGGACGGCGGCCTCGGCATCCCGGGCGCGGTCGCGCTGGGCGCGGTCGGCGCGTGGATCGGCTGCCGGCGGCGCGGCGTTCCGCTGCCGTTCATGGCCGACGCGGTCGCTCCGGGCATCGTCACCGCCCAGGCCATCGGCCGGCTGGGCAACTACTTCAACCAGGAGTTGTACGGCGGCCCGACGAAACTGCCATGGGGCCTGGAGATCTTCCAGCGCGTCAACCCCGGCACCGGCCTGCCCGACAACCTGGACGGCGTCGCGGTCAACACGTCGCAGTTCCAGGTCGTCCACCCGACGTTCCTGTACGAGCTGGTCTGGGACCTGCTGGTGGCGCTCGCCGTGGTTCTGCTGGACCGCAGGCTGCGCCTGGGCCACGGCCGGGCGTTCGCGCTGTACGTGGCGTGCTACGCGTTCGGCCGCTTCTGGATCGAGCTGATGCGCTCCGACCAGGCGACGCTGATCTTCGGCGTGCGAGTCAACGTCTGGATGATGTCCCTGCTGTTCATCGGGGCGGTCGCGTACTTCCTGCTGGCGGCCCGCCGCGGCCCCCGGGAGGACCCGACGACGTTCCCCGGCGACGTCCTCCCCGGCGACGCGGAGAACGACGAGCCCGAGGAACCGGAGACGGAGTCCCCGCCCGCCACGACCGAGGACGAGTCCGAGTCCGAGGTCGAGGACGCGCCGGTCGCCACCGAAGCCAAGGAAGAAGCCAAGGTAGAAGCCAAGAAGGAAGCCGAGGCCTCAGCCGCCAAGGAGTAAGCCCCCGTTCGAACTCGGCGCCGTCCGTATGTCGGGCGGCGCTGAGTGGTTTCGGGGTCGGTTCGGCTGGTCGGCGACGAGTGGCGGGTTCGGTGCCGTCCGTGTGTCGGGTGGCGCCGAGTCGTTCCGGGGTCCGCCTGACTAGCCGGCCACGAGTCCGCGTCCGGTCACCAGCGGCAGGTCCAGTGCCGTCCGCAGGCCGGCCGGGGCCGTCACGATCGCCGGGATCGCGTTGACCAGCCGCATCGCCGTCGCCTTCAGGCCGGCCGTGTTGTGGTCGCCGTCGCTGCCCAACAGTCGCAGGTCCAGCGTGTAGTTCGGCTCCCCGGTCACCTCGACCCGGTAGCACCCCTGCCCGGCCGGCTGCGGCCAGTCCGGCCCCAGCGACGGGTGCAGCCGCGTCACGTGCTCCAGCACGCACACCGGCCGCCCGCCGACGACGCCGCTCACCTCGAACCGCAGCGCCGCCGCCGTGCCCGCCTCGACCACGCCGGCGGCGATCTGGATGTCCGACTCGGCCGGCAGCCGGGTGAACGACTGCGTCACCTCGTCCAGTTCCACGTCCAGCCCGGCCGCCAACTGCCGCACCACGCTGCCCCACGCCAGCGTCAGCACGCCGGGCTGCAACAGCATCGGCACGTCGTCGAGGGGCCGTCCGAACCCCATGATGTCGAACAGCACCGTCCCGTTGTGGTACGTGCTGTAGTCCAGGATCTCCGAGCACCGCACCTGGTCGATCCGCTCGCTGATCCCGGTGAGCGCCAGGGGCAGCCAGTCGTTCGCGAAGCCGGGGTCGACGCCGTTGACCCACAGCGTCGCGTCACCTTCGACGGCCGCCGCCTGGATCGGGTCGATCATCTCCGGCGGGATCACGCCGTAGGGGTAGGACAGGAACACCGGCCCGCTCGCGACCACGTTGATCCCGGCGCGCAGGAAACCCTTCAGGTCGTCGACCGCCTCGGCCAGCCGGTCGTCCGCCATCGCCGTGTAGACGACGCAGTCCGGCTGGAGATCCACCAGGGCCGCGGCGTCGGTGGTGGCCAGCACGCCGACGTCCCGCCCCAGCCCGGCCAGCCGACCCGCGTCCTGCCCGGCCTTGGCGTCACCGGACACCCACACGCCGGCCAGTGACAGGTCCGGCCGCGCCAGGATGCCGGCCAGCGCGTGCCGCCCGACGTTGCCCGTGCTCCACTGCACGACCCGGTACGTCATGCCAGGTCCGGCAGGCCGAGGTCCAGGTTGGGCCGGTCCAGTCCGCCGTCCACCTCCATCACCTTCCCCGTCACGTAGCCGCCGGCCTGCGACGCCAGGAACACCACGGCCCCGGCGATGTCGTCGGCGGCGCCGATCCGCCCCAGCGGGGTCACGCGTTCCATCTGCCCGCGCAGTTCGTCGTTGTCCACCACGATCTTCAACGCCGACGTCGACACCGACCCGACCGCGATCGCGTTCACCCGGATCCGTGGTGCGAGGTCGGCCGCTGCCAGCCGTGTGTAGTGCGCCAGTGCCGCCTTCGCCGTGCCGTAGGCGAGGTAGCCGCGCCCGCTGACCCGGCCCATCACCGACGAGATGTTCGTGATCGACCCGCCACCCTGTTCCAGTATCAGCGGCACGGCGGCCCGGACCAGCGCGTGTGCCGTGCCCACGTTGAAGTGGAAAGCCTGCTCCAGGAACCTCGGCGAGGTCTCCAGCAGCGGCCGGGGCAGCGCGCCGCCGACGTTGTTCACGACGATGTCCAGCCGCCCGAACTCGTCCTTCGCGGCCGTTGCCAGCGCCGTCACCGCGTCCAGGTCCGACAGGTCGGCCGGCACGACGTGCGCCCGCCGGCCGGTGTCGGCGACGCGCGTGGCGACGTCGTGCAGCTCGGCCTCGGTGCGCGACGAGATGACGACGTCGGCACCTGCCTCGGCGAGTGCCACAGCGGTCGCGGCGCCGATCCCTCGACCCGCTCCCGTGACCACGGCGACCTGGTCGGTGACGCGAAAACGATCGAGTATCACAGGCTGAACTGTAACACGTTCTACCTCTGGCGTGGGGCGCGATAGGGAGCGACCACCGGCTGGTCGTGCACGCTCAGCACGTCGACGGTCGCTCCGTAGTGCCGGGACAGCAGCGGTGCCGTCAACACCGTCGCCGCCGGTCCGTGCGCCACCGCGACACCGCCGTCCAGCAGCAGCAGGTCGTCCGCGTACTGCCCGGCCAGCGTCAGGTCGTGCAGCGTGCTGACCACCGTCGTACCGTCCTCCGTGCGCAACCGGTCCACCAGTTCCAGCAGCGCCTGCGCGTGCCCGACGTCCAGCCCGCTGGTCGGCTCGTCCAGCAGCAGCAGTCCGGTGCGCTGGGCCAGCGTCCGCGCCAGCACCGCCCGCTGCCGTTCACCGCCGGACAGCGCGACCAGCCGCCGCCCGGCCAGCGCACCGAGGTCCAGCCGCTCCAGGACCTCCCCGACGATCGCCCGGTCCGCGGGGCCTTCGCCGGCCAGCGGCCGCAGGTAGGGCGTGCGGCCGAGCAGCACATAGTCGGTGACGGTCAGTTCCGGCGGCAGCGCCGGGCTCTGCGGCGCGTAGCCGATCTCCCGGGCCCGCCGCCGACCGGACAGCGTGCCGGCGTCCCGGCCGCCGACCCACACCTGGCCGGTCCGCCCGACGAGTCCGGCGATCGCCTTGAGCAGCGTGGACTTCCCGGCCCCGTTGGGCCCGATCACCGCCAGCCAGCTCCCGGCCGGCACGGTCACCGAGATCCCGGACACCACCGGCCGGCCACCGTAGCCGGCACCGACGTCGACCAGTCGCAGCGCCGTCATCGCACCCTCGCCCGCAGGACCACCACGAAGAACGGCGCCCCGGTGAACGCCGTGACCACGCCGATCGGCAGCTCCGCGGGCGCGAGCACGGTGCGCGCGACGACGTCGGCGGCGATCACGAAGATCGCCCCGCCGATCAGGGACAGCGGCACCACGACCCGATAACTTCCGCCGAACAACAGCCGAACCACGTGTGGCACGACAATTCCGACGAAACCGATAAGCCCACTGACCGCGACCGCTCCCGCCGTTGCCAGCGACGCCGCGCCGAGCACGACCAGTCGCACCCGCCCGGGCCGCAGGCCCAGCGCCGTGGCCTCGTCGTCGCCCAGCGCCAGCACGTCCAGCAGCCGCGCCGACCCGCACAGCACCACGGCGCCGATCCCGATGTAGGGCAGCGCGGACAGCACGCTGTGCCAGCCGGTCGTGGCCAGGCCGCCGAGCATCCACGAGTAGACCCGCTGCAGCGTGTCGGTGTTCAGCTGCTGCACGAACGTCTGCACCGCTGTGAGGAACGCCGTGACGGCGACGCCGGCCAGCACCAGCGTCGCCGTGCCCCGGCCGGCCGACCGGCCCAGCAGCCACGTCAGCGTCACGCCGCCCACGGCGCCGGCGAACGCGGCGAGCGGCACCGAACTCGTTTCGCCTGCCAGCCCGGGAAAGCACACGACCACCACGGTCGCGGCCATGCCGGCCCCGGCCGCCGCGCCCAGCAGGTACGGATCGGCCAGCGGGTTGCGGAACACCCCCTGGTAAGCGGCGCCGGAACTGGCCAGCGCCGCGCCGACCAGCCCGCCCAGCACCACTCTGGGTACCCGCAGCTGCCACAGGATCGCCGTCTCCTGCACGGAAAGCGGTGACCGGCCGCCGGTCAGCTCGGCCCCGATGTCCGCCAGCACGCGACCGGTCCCCAGGTCGATCGCGCCCAACAGCACCGAACCGAGCATCGCGGCGGCCAGCAGGACGACGGCCGAGCCGACCACCACCGGCCGTAGTCGCGTCTTCCCTTGCGCGACGGCACTTTCAGGCACGATCGGCCTTGCCGACGGCAGCCGCGGCCGTGGTCATCAGGTCCACGATCCGCGGTCCCCACCGGGACGCGATGTCGTCGTTGAGCGGGACCACGTCACCGTCGCGGACGGCTCGCAGCGAGTTCCAGCCCGGCCGGGCGGCAACGGTGTGTGCGTTCTGTCCACAGCAGTCACTGTCCGCGAGGAAGATGATGTCCGGGTCCGTGGCCAGCACCTGCTCCGCCGACAACTGCGGGTAACCGCCCGCTGCCTTCGTGTCCGCCGGGTCGGCGATGTTCGTCACGTCGAGTTGACCGAGCAGCGCGCCGATGAACGTGTGCGACGTGGCCGTGTAGTACGTCTGGTCCAACTCGTAGTAGTAGCGCAGCGGAGTGGTCGGGCGCGGCGCGGAGGCCACGATCGACGCCAGCCGCTGCTTGGTCCGCGTCACCAACTGCCGGGCCGCCGTCAGGTGGCCGGTTGCCGAGCCGATGGCGGTCCAGATCGCGTAGGCACCGTCCACAGTCGCCGGTGCCGGTTCCAAGAGGACCTTGACACCGATCTTGTGCAGGCCGCTGACCAGCCCGTTCGTGTCGTACGCGGTGACCACGAGGTCAGGGTGGTACGCGGCGATCGCCTCGACGTTCGGCTTGGTCGAGTCCAAGGAGGACTTCGGTACGGACGGCGGGTAGTCGGAGTCCTTGTCCACGGCGACCACCTGCTTGCCGGCGCCGATGGCGTAGAGGATCTCGGTGCTGGACGCGTCCAGCGACACGATCCGCTGCGGCCCAACGGAGGCGGGCGTCGACGGGTGACTCGCGCAGCCGGTGAGGATCAACGCGAAAAGGATCAAAACGGCGGTGAAAGGTCGTGTTCGCACGGCTTCCTCGTTCTGGAGTCGGCCGGGGCCCTGGTGCGCCAGCGGCGCGGGAGGACCGGACAGCGAGGCCACCGCGCTCGCCGCCACCCCTGCTCCGGAGGCGGATGACGAGAACCTGAACGGCGGGCGACCTGGCTGGTGTCCCCTAGGAGCCCCTAGGGACCACATAACAGTTGCGGGACAGCGCCGGACTCGCACCGGACTTCGCCACCGATCGGCAGGTGGACACTACACCGCGCTACCGCTGACCTGCGCACACGCGTGTCACGGACCACCGTCGGTTACACTGGGCGTATCAAGGATGTGACAGGGACGCAGACTGGTCATCGTCTGGATCAGCCAATTCGTTACCAACCAATGGCCGGGATCACTCTTTCGTAGGTGTCGGAATGTTTCCTGGCTGTTAGAGTCACGTCAACAAACGGGCCGCCGTCGTCCCGTCGGGGATCGAATCCCCGAAGACCCACCGCGAGGACGACGAGGGAGGTCTGGCTGTGATCTTCTCCGCCATCCCCGGCCCGCAGGGCCTGTACGACCCCACCGCGGAGCGTGATGCCTGCGGTGTCGCCATGGTTGCCGACATCAGGGGTCGCCGGTCGCACCGGATCGTCGCGGACGCGTTGACGGCGTTGGCGAATCTGGAGCACCGGGGCGCGGCCGGGGCAGAACCCACCAGTGGCGACGGAGCCGGCATCCTGTTGCAGCTGCCGGACGAACTGCTGCGCGCGGAGGCCGACTTCGACCTCCCGGAACCCGGCGAGAACGGCGGGAACGCCTACGCGGCCGGGATCGTGTTCCTGCCCGCGGACGCCGATCAGCGCGCCAAAGCCGTCGAGCTGATCGAGCGCGTCGCCGACGAGGAGAGCCTGCGCGTGCTGGGCTGGCGCGACGTGCCGGTGGCACCGGACGCCGCCGAGGTCGGCCCGAGCGCGCGGTCGGTCATGCCGCACTTCGCCATGCTGTTCGTGGCCGGACTGCCCGGCACGGACGGTGTGCTGCCCGCCGGCATCGAGCTGGACCGGTTGACGTTCTGCCTGCGCAAGCGCGCCGAGCGGGAGAGCGGCGTCGCGGGCTGCGGCGTGTACTTCCCGTCGCTGTCCGCGCGCACCTTGGTGTACAAGGGAATGCTCACCACCGGCCAGCTGCCGGCGTTCTTCACCGACCTGACCGACGAGCGGTTGGTGACGGCGATCGCGCTGGTGCACAGCCGGTTCTCCACCAACACGTTCCCCAGTTGGCCGCTGGCCCACCCGTACCGCTACGTGGCGCACAACGGCGAGATCAACACGATTCGCGGCAACCGCAACCGGATGCGCGCCCGCGAGGCGCTGCTGGAGTCGGATCTGATCCCCGGCGACCTCGCCCGGCTGTTCCCGGTGTGCGACCCGAACGGATCGGACTCGGCGTCCTTCGACGAGGTGCTGGAGCT
>DASZXM010000430.1:0-6214 GCA_035546415.1 Pseudonocardiaceae bacterium | reverse complement strand
TCTGGTGTCCAGTGCTCTGGGGACGACATGGCGCGTGTCTCCTCGGTTATGAGGCCGCGCGGCCGCTCGTGACGGCCGCGTAAGGCCGTGCCGACGCCACCGCCGTTCCCCGGTCGGGGAGCGGTCCGGTCGCCGTCGGCACTGACGGTTCTCTTCTCCATCCTGGCATGACCCAGCACACACCAGTGAGTGGCGGGCGGCTGTGAAGCGTTTGCAGAGCGCCGCTGAACTGCGGAAACGGTCGGACGCTCAATGATCGGTAGCCCAAGCGACCGGCTGTCCGCGCTGGTCGGGCCCGCCACCCGTCCGGGTGGTGACCGCCTCGTACACCGAGCGTGTGCTTGGTCACAACATGGTTACGGTCGGTCCGCCGTGGTCCGCTGGGGCGTGGTGGCAGGCTCGGGCGTGTGGCTGACCTGGACCGCACGACCCTGACCAGTACCGTCCGCACGCTGTGGGAGCGGGACGTCCTGCCCGCACTGTCCGAGCTGGTGACGATTCCGGCCGTGTCGGAGGCGTTCGACCCGGACTGGGCGGCCAACGGCCACCTCGCCGCCGCCGTCGAGCACGTGCGGTCCTGGCTGGTGGCGCGACAGTTGCCCGGCGCGCAGGTCGAGGTGGTGACGCTGGAGGGCAAGTCGCCACTGCTGCTGGTGGACATCCCGGCCGACGGTGCGCCCGCGGACGCGGGCACCGTGCTGCTCTACGGCCATCTGGACAAGCAGCCCCCGGTGGGTGGCTGGTCGGCCGGCCTGGACCCGTGGACGCCGGTGGTCCGGGACGGCCGGCTCTACGGGCGCGGTTCGGCCGACGACGGCTACGCGGGTTTCGCGGCCGTCGCCGCGATCGAGGCCGTGCGCGCGGCAGGTGGCCACCACGCCCGGTGCGTCGTGCTGCTGGAGACCGGTGAGGAGTCCGGCAGCCCGGACATGCCCGACTACCTGGCACTGCTGTCGCCGCGCTTCGGTGACGTGTCACTGGTGGTGTGCCTGGACTCCGGGGCCGCCGACTACGAGCGGATGTGGCTCACCACGTCGCTGCGCGGTCTCGTGCAGACCACGGTGACCGTGCGGGTGCTGGAGAGCGGTGTGCACTCCGGGATCTCCGGCGGCCTGGTGGCCAGTTCGTTCCGCATCCTGCGGGTGCTGCTGGACCGCCTGGAGGACTCCGCGACCGGCGAGGTGAAGCTGCCCGAGTTGCACGTCACCGTGCCCGAGCACCGGTTGGCCGAGATCAAGGCGGCCGTGGCGACCGTGCCCGGCCGGGTCGGCGCCGGCCTGCCGCTGGTCCCGGGTGTCCGGCTGACCGGCGACGACGAGGTCGAGCTGACGCTGAACAACACGTGGCGCCCCACGCTGTCGGTGATCGGCGCCGACGGCCTGCCCTCGCCCGCGGACGCCGGCAACGTGCTGCGCCCGTCGACGACGCTGTGCCTGAGCTTCCGCCTGCCGCCCACGGCCGACTCGGCCGCCGCGCAGGCCGCCGTGCGCCGGGCGCTGACCAGCGACGTCCCCTACGGCGCGCAGATCGAGCTGTCCCGGGTGGAGGCCGCCGACGGCTGGAACGCGCCGGACCTGGCGCCGTGGCTGCGGGACGCACTGGACGACGCGTCGGACAGCGTGTTCGGCGCGCCGTGGCGGACGACCGGCATCGGTGGCTCCATTCCGCTGATGGGGCTGCTCCGGCAGCAGTACCCTGCGGCTGCGTTCATCGTGAGCGGCGCGCTCGGCCCGGACAGCAACGCGCACGTTCCGGACGAGTCACTGCACCTGGACTACGCGCGGAAGGTGACCGAGGCGATCGCGCTGATGCTCGCCGCCCACGCGACGCGGTAGCGGCCGGGAGGGGGATCCGATGACGGTCGACCGGAACGACGGTGACGCGTCGACCGCCGAGGCACCCCGCCAGCTGGACGTGCACGACCCGAACCCGCCGGACTGGGCGGTGATGCCGGCCGAGGAGATCGTCCGGCGGGTCATCGAGCCGGACACGACCAGCATGCTGCGCTGGCGCCGCCGCTCGGCCGCGCCGCCGGTGGTGCGGATCGAGGACCGGTACCTGGTCGGCACGCTGGACCTGCGCGCGCTGGAGTTCCCGTACCTGCTGGAGTTCATCCGCTGCCGGTTCGAGAAACCACCCGACTTCCGGCAGGCCAACCTGGCCGGCCTGGAGTTCAACGGCTGCTGGCTGCCCGGCCTGTCCGCGCGCAACGCGCGCAGCGACAACGACGTGGCGATCCTGAACACCACCGTGCGTGGCGGCAAGCTGGACCTGACCGACGCCACCGTCCGCGGTTCGCTGCTGCTGTCGGGCAGCCGCCTGGTCAACCCGGGCGGCCGCGGCCTGCACGCCGACCGGCTGCAGCTGGCCGGCGCGCTGCTGGCGTACCGGCTGGAAGTCGTCGGCGAGGCACGCATCCCGGGCATGCGCAGCGGCGGCAACGTCAACTTCAGCGGCGCCAGCATGCACAACCCGGGCGGCTGCGCGCTGGACGGCAACGGCATGCGCGTCGGCGGGAACCTGGTGTGCGGCGTGGACGTGGTGTCCGGCAAGGGTTTCAGCTCCACCGGCTGGGTGTTCCTGCCCAGTGTGCAGGTGGAGAGCGACTGGTCGATGCGCGGCGCGCAGCTGCACCCCGGCGGCGCCACGAAGGTGCCACTGCCGGTGGACGACCCGTACTACGACGAGCACACCACCCTGATCGCCGACCGGATCAAGGTCGGTGGCAACGGCGACCTGGACGGCGACTTCGCGAGCACCGGCACGGTGCGCATGGTCAACGCGCACATCGGCGGCTCGCTGCGGATGACCGGCGCCGAGGTGGACATCTCCGGCGACAGCGAGGCGCCGTTCGACAACCGCGCCGTGTACCTGGACGGCACGCGGATCGACGGCAACCTGGACGCGCGCGGCATCCGCGTCACCGGCGAGTGCCGCCTGCTGGACCTGAGCGTGCGCGGGAACGTCCGGCTGGACGGCGCCGTGCTGGCCAACCCGGGGCGGGACGTGTGGGTCGCGCGGCGGTCCGAGGTGGGCGGCAACTTCGAGTGCCGGGACGCCGAGATCTACGGGTCGGTGATCATGCAGGAGGTGCAGATCGGCGCCAACCTCGACCTGCGCGCCACCCGCCTGTCTCGGCCCGGGCGGTACACCCGGGACCGCAACCCCAAGCCCAGCCTGGACGTCCGCGCCGGCCGGATCGGGCGGGACGTGGTGTGCGCGGCGGGCAGCAGGCGGGCGTTCGCGGCGACCGGCGAGGTGCGCATGGTGCGGACCACGATCGGCCGGCAGCTCACGTTCGCCGGCGCCGAGCTGGGCGAGCAGTCGGCCACCGGGGACCGCAGCGTGCTCAACGCGTTCGGCGCGCAGACCCAGGAACTGACCCTGACCCTGGCCCGCCCGCCGCGTGGCCGGGTCGGCCTGCGGCAGCTGCGGTGCACGTCGCTGGACGACAACGAGGCGCTGTGGCGGGCCACCGGCGGCATCGACCTGGATGCGTTCCGCTACGACTCGCTGACCAAGGCCATCGACCTGGCCGACGACGCCGCCGTGGCGCGGCGGCTGCAGTGGCTGCGCATGGCCGAACGCGGCGTGTACAGCCCCGGCCCGTACGACCAGCTGGCCGCGATGCTGCGGTCGGTGGGCAACGAGGAACACGCCGACACGGTCCTGATCGAGAAGCAGCGCCGCCGCTATGCCGCACTGGCCAGCGGTTTCCGGGTGCTCGGCCTGCCGGTGGTGTGCTGGAGCTGGCTGCAGCGGTCCATGGTCGGCTACGGCTATCGGCCCTCCCGCGCACTGGGCTGGCTGGCCCTGTTGCTGGTGATCGGCACGCTGTGGTTCGGGCTGTACCCGACGCACTGCGACGTCATCGCCGGCACCGACCCGGCGTCGTTCGCGCACTTCCGGTTCTGCCCGCTCACCAACCAGGACGACCACCTGGTGTGGAACCCGTTCCTGTACACATTGGACCTGCTGATCCCGATCGTCGACTTCGGCAACAAGAACCGGTGGGCCGTGGCGGGCGTATCGCAGTGGTTCGCGGCGGGCCTGACGGCCGCGGGCTGGTTGCTGGCGACCACGGTGGCCGCCGGTGTCACGCGGATGCTGCGCCGCCAGTAGGCCCGCCGTACCGCTGCCGCAGGGCGCCCTTCACCAGCTTGCCGGTCGGCGTGCGCGGCAGCTCGTCCACGAACTCGACCCGCTGCGGCGCCTTGTAGTGCGCGATCCTGCCCCGCACGTGCTCGCGCAACGCCGCGGCCAACTCCGGGCCGGGCGTCACGCCGGCCGCAGGCTGCACGACGGCCAGCACCGACTCGCCCCTCTCGGCGTCCGGCACGCCGATCACGGCCACGTCGAGCACGGCGGGGTGCAGCGCGAGCGCGTTCTCCACCTCCTGCGGGTAGATGTTCACGCCGCCGGAGATGATCGTGAACGCCGCGCGGTCGGTGAGGAACAGATAGCCGCCGTCGTCGACGTACCCGACGTCACCGACGGTGGACCACAGCGGGTGCTCCGGGTGCCGGGAACGCGTGGTCTGCTCCGGGTCGTTGAGGTAACTGAACACCTCCTCGTCCCGTTCGAAGTAGACGGTGCCGATCCGCCCGGCCGGCAGGACGTTCCCGGTGTCGTCGCAGATCCGCACGGTGCCCAGCACCGGACGCCCCACCGAACCCGGCCGGTCCAGCCAGGCGGCCGAGTCGATGGCGGTCATGCCGAGGCCCTCGGTGGAGCTGTAGTACTCGTACAGGATCGGCCCCCACCAGTCGATCATCGCCCGCTTCACGTCGACCGGACAGGACGCGGCGGCGTGCACGGCGACGCGGTGGCTGCCCAGGTCGTACCGCTCGCGCACCGCCGCGGGCAGCTTGAGCATCCGCACGAACATCGTCGGCACCCACTGGCTGGCGGTGACCTGGTACCTCTCGATCGCGGCCAGCGCGCCCTCGGCGTCGAACCGCTCCATCATCACGACGGTCCCGCCGAGTGCCTGGACACTGGCCGCGAACCGCAGCGGGGCCGCGTGGTAGACCGGTCCGGGCGACAGGTACACGGTGTCGAAGCCGAACCCGTACATCGCCTGCAACAACGGCACCAGCGATCCGGGCGAGTCGGTCACCTGCGCGTCGGGCAGTTCGACACGGATGCCCTTGGGCCGCCCGGTCGTACCGGACGAGTACAACAGGTCCGCCCCGCGCGGCTGGTCGGCGGGCGCGACCGGCGACGCGGCGGCCAGCGCGGCGTCGTAGTCGTCGTACCCGGGCACGGTTCCGTTGTAGGCCAACCGGAGCCGCACCCCCGGTGCGGCGATGTCGCCCGCCAACCCGGCCAGCGCGCCCGACACGACGAGCGCCTTCGCCCCCGAGTCCCCGATGACGTACTCGGCCTCGGCGCCGGCCAGATGACTGTTCACGGCGGCCACGTACAGCCCGGACCGCAGGGCGGCCCAGTAGACCTCGTAGGCCCGGAACGTGTTGTCCGACACCAGAGCCACGGTGTCCCCCTGCCGCAACCCGACGTCCCGCAGCGCGTTCGCCAACCGAACCGACCGCTCGTCCAGTTCTCGGTAGGTCAACACGTCACCGGACCCGGCCATGACCGCGGCCGGCCGCTCCGGATGGGTAGCGGCGTAGGTACCCGGATACATGTCCACCATCATGACCCGCCGCGACAATTCCGCGCCACCGTGGATTCCGGCCCGTTCGCCTACGGCGACGACAACAATGAAACGACGAGGGCGGAGGTCGACCCATGCCGAGTGTGTTCATCAACTATCGCGTGAAGGACAACCCGACGGCGGCGGCGGTGATCCACGATCACCTCGCCCAGGTGTTCGGCAAGGACGAGGTCTTCCGCGACTGCGTGTCGATGGAGGGCGGCGAACACTATCCCAGCACGATCAGGGCGGCCCTGGCCCGCGCACGCGTGCTGATCGCTGTGATAGGCGCACAGTGGCTCACTCTGACGGACAACGGCGTCCGCCTGATCGACCGCGAGCACGACTGGGTGCGCCTGGAGATCGCGGACGCGTTCCGGCGCGGGATCACGGTGCTTCCGGTCCTGCTCAAGGACGTGCCGGAGAACGTCGTCCTGCCCCAAGCCGACCAGTTGCCCACGGACGTGCGGCCGCTGGCCCATATCCAGGCGTTCGAGTTCAGCCAGCGTCACCTCCGCCGCGACCTCGACCGTCTGGCCGAGGTGCTGATCCACAAGG
>DASZXM010000429.1:0-3416 GCA_035546415.1 Pseudonocardiaceae bacterium | reverse complement strand
CGCAGCCGCCGGCCGGCTGCCCCGAGGAACGTGCCGCGCCAAGCCGGCCGCGCTTCTCAGCCGATCGCCACCAGGAACCCGCGGCCCCATCAGCAAGCGGCACCCAAAGTCCACCCGCCACCGCCAAACCCGCCGCAGCCGCCAGCCGACCGCCGCCGGGAACCTGCCCCGCCAACCCGGCCGCGCTTCTCAGCCGATCGCAACCGCGAACCCACCCGCCACGCCAACCCGCCGCAGCCGCCAGCCGACTGCCCCAGCAACCTGGCCCGGCCCCATCGGCCGATCGGCCCCGGCGACTTTGTCCTGATCGAGCCCGCTCGTCCTCGTTCCCCTCCCTCGTTTCCCCTCCCATTCCCACTGATGTCTTGTCGGCCACCCATTACTAGCGTTACGTTACTAACGAATCGTCAGTAAGGAGCCAGTGTGGGCACCAGTACTGGGGCACCCTGGGCCGCTCCCGGCCCGAACCCCGTGGTCACGGCCAAGTTCGCCGCCTGGACCGCCGTCGGCGGCGAGCAGGTCGCCGTCGTCGCCCACTATCCGGACATCCACGACGAGTCGCCTGTCGTCGTCCTGTGTCACGGGCTGGGTGGCAGCCAGCACGGCTACGCCACCCTCGGCACTCACCTGGCATCACACGGATACGGCGTCCTGCACCCCCGCTTCCGCGATGCCGACGGCACGACCCGCGCGATGCTGTTCGATCCGGAGCACTGGCTGTCCCGCGTGGACCGGGTCCATGCGGTCGTCGATTCGCTGGCCACGCAACGACATCTGCCGATCGGCCTGCGCGCGGACGACGTCATCGTCGCCGGCCACTCGTTCGGCGCCTACACCGCTCAACTCCTTCTCGGGACACGCCTGTACGACGTCGGCCCGGATTTCGACCGCTGTGCGCACCCGGCCGTCACCGCCGGGGTCCTGTTGTCCCCACAGGGCAGCGGCGACCGAGGACTGACCGCACGGTCCTGGGACGACGTCGACGCGCCGCTGCTGGTCGTCACCGCGACCCACGATCACGGCGCCCGCGGCGAGGGCCTGGCATGGCGCCGGGAACCGTTCGACAGGGCTCGCTCCCGCCTGAAACACCTGGCCGTCGTCCGCGGTGGCAACCACCAGCTCGGCGGCCTGCCCGAGCCGGCGCCCACCGGTGACGCCGCTGTCCGCACCGCCGTCGTGGCTGTGGTCACGGCGTTCGCCGACCGCGTGCACGGCGACCGGTCGGCGGGCGCGTGGCTGGCCGCCGATCCGTTTCCGTCCCTGCTCGACCACGCCCACCGGGAGGACACCGTATGTCCGACATCGTGATCCGGGCGTCCGGCGTCGCCCGGACGTTCATCACCCGGCGCCACGCGGTGCACGCGTTGGGTCCGGTCGACCTCACCGTCCACCGCGGACAATTCGTCGCCGTCGTCGGTCCGTCCGGCTGCGGCAAGTCGACGATGCTGCGGATCGTCGCCGGGCTGGCGGCACCGACCGCGGGCGAGTTGCTCATCGACCGTGTCGAGCCGGGTACGCCACTGTGTTCGATGGTCTTCCAGGACTACGGCATCTTCCCGTGGAAGACGGTGCTGGCGAACGTGCGGCTGCCGCTGGACATCGCGAAGGTGCCGCGCCGGGAGGCGAACGCGACCGCCCGCGACTGGATCGAGCGGGCCGGTGTCGCCGGGTTCGAGTCCGCCTACCCGGCGACGCTGTCCGGCGGCATGCGGCAACGGGTCGCGCTGGCCAGGGCGTTCGTGGCGAACCCGGAGATCCTGTTGATGGACGAACCGTTCGCCGCCCTGGACGCCCAGCTGCGCCTCGTCCTGCAACAGGAACTGCTGCGCGTGTGGGAGGCGCACCGCAGGACGATCCTGTTCGTCACGCACGCCATCGACGAGGCGCTGCTGCTGGCCGACCGGGTCGTCGTCATGTCGTCACGACCGGGCCGCATCCTCGACGACATCGAGGTGCCGTTCCCGCGTCCGCGCACCCGCGCCGTCCGTTCCGCGGCCGAGTTCGGCGCCCTGGAGGACCACATCTGGCGACTTCTGAAAGGCGAGGTGGAAGAGCGTGAGCACGCTCATGACGTCGCGTGACCGGTCCGGTGGCCGGGACATCGTGCGGCGGACCCCGGGTCCCGCCGAGCTGAATCCGAAGCAGCACGCCCGCCGCCGCCGCGCCGTCACGCTCGGACTGGCCTGGGGGACGCCGGTGGTGCTCGTCGCGGCGTGGCAGATCGCGGCCGCGTACGGGTCGATCGACACCCGCTTCTTCCCGGCGCCGGCCACGATCTGGCAGGCCGGGGTGCGTTCCGTCCAGGACGGCGTGATGACCGACGCCATCACCGCGACGGTGCGGAAACTCCTCATCGGCTACGGGATCGGCGTGGTGGCCGGCGTGGCACTGGGACTCGTGCTGGGCCTGTCCTGGATCGCCCGGTCGGCGCTGGAACACACGCTGGTCGCGCTGTACACGTTGCCCAAGCTCGCGCTGTTCCCGGTGTTCCTGCTCGTCTTCGGGCTGGGTTCCCTGCCACAGATCGTCCTGGTGGCCGTCACCGTGTTCTTCATCGTCGTGCTCTCGTCGACGACCGCCGTCATCTCGGTCGAGCAGGGCTACCGGGACGCGGCGGCCGTGCTCGGCGCCAGACGCGGCCAACTGCTGCGGCACGTCATCGTCCCGGCCGCCCTGCCGGCCATCGCGACCGCGATCCGGCTGACCGCCGGCATCGCCATCCTGGTGATCGTCGGCATCGAGATGGTGTCCGGCGACAGCGGCCTGGGTTACCTGATCTTCCAGCGCTCCCAGGTGTTCGACCCAGCAACGATGTATGCGGGCGTGATCGTCGCGGGCGTGATCGGCGTGGCGTTCACCGGGCTGGTCTCCGTCGCGCTGCGGTTCGCCGTCCCCCAACAACGGCCGCGACTGCGCCGTTCCTGATCTCTCGCACCACACAGGAGACACGATGTTTGGAAAATCCAGCACGCGGGCACTCTGCCTCGCGGTCGTCGCGGTCGGCCTGGCGTTCACCAGCGCGTGCGCGTCGGGCGACCAGTCCGGCGGCAACGCGTCCGACCCCCGCCAGGTGTCGGCCCTGCCCGCCGGCGTGCACCTGTCCGGCAAGCCGGGCACACCGGCACCGAAACCGCTGTCCACCAAGCAGTCCCTGAAGGTCGGCATCCCCTCGAAGCTGGAACTGGAGGCACCGGCGCTGCTCGCCCAGACGTACGGTGAGTTCGCGAAGGAGAACCTGGCCGTCAGCTTCGTCACCGACACGGTGCCCAACCTGCTGACCCTGTTGGGCCAGAACAAGATCGACCTCGTCTACGCGGGCGCACAGGCACTGGTGTTCAACGCGTTGCACGACGGCGTGCCGATCCGCTGGGTGTCCGGCGTGGCGTCGTCGGCCCCGGACAGCGGCCTGTTCATGA
>DASZXM010000428.1:0-4021 GCA_035546415.1 Pseudonocardiaceae bacterium | reverse complement strand
GCGGTGCGCCGTTGCGGGCGGTGCTCCCGGTGGTGGCACGCGCGGTGCCGTTCTTCTTCGCGTTCGGGTTGGGCACGGTCGGCTTGACCGCACGCCGTGGGTCGCGGTTCGGCTTCTGGCCCGGCCGCGGCTTGGCACCCGCCTGCGGCTTGGTGCTCGACTGCGGCTTCGTGTCCTCGACGGGCACGGCGTCCTCCACCGGCACGGCGTCCTCGACGACGTCCCCCACGGGCTGCACCTGTTTGCGGTTGCGGACCGGCTTCTGGCCGGGCTTGGGAGCCAGAGCGTTGCGAGCCTGGATCGCCTGCTCCTTCTGGTGCTCCTCCTCGCGGTCCATCCGCTTGAACACAAAGTGCTGCTGCCCCAGCGTCCAGCCGTTGTTGCTCAGCCAGTACAGGAGCAGACCGACCGGGAAGCCGCCACCGAAGACCAGCACACCCAACGGGAAGATGTACATGGTCAGCTTGTTCATCATGGCGGTCTGGCCGGTGGTCGGCGTGCCCATCGCCTGCTGCCGCTGCACGGACAGCCGAGCGGTGAAGTGGGTCGCGACGCTCGCCAGGATCATCAGCGGGATAGCGACCGGCGCCACGCCCCAGTGCCACCCGGGGGTGCCGCCGAGCGAGCCGATGCCGAAGACGGCGTCACCGAGGTGCGCGTCGAACAGCTTCGCCTGCAGGTACGAGTGCACGTCGGCCGACTTGAAGAAGTACACCTCGGACGTGCCCGGTCGGAATGAGCGGAGCACGTGGTTCAGGCCGAGGAACACCGGGATCTGCAGCACGAGCGGAAGGCAGCCGCCCAGGGGGTTCACCCCGTGCTCGCGCTGGAGCTTCTGCATCTCCGCCGCTTGCCGCTGCCGGTCGTTCGCGTACTTCTTCTGGATCTTCTTCATCTCCGGTGCGACTTTTTGCATCTTGCGCATCGACCGGATCTGCGCGATGGCCGGCTTGAGGAGCACCAGCCGCAGCGTGAAGACCAGCAGGATGATCGACAGGGCCCACCCGATGAAGTTGGACGGACCCAGGATGAACCCGAACACCTGGTGCCAGCACCACAAGATGAACGAGACTATGTAGTAGATGAAGTCGAACACGGAGCTACTCCTCGGCAGGGGTCTGGTGAACTCGATCCCGGTGTAGGACCGTGTGCCCTGGGTCTCGCTGGCGGTCGGGCCGGCGCGGCGGGACCGGATCCCATCCGCCCGGATGCCACGGCCCGCAGCGCAGCAACCGGCGGAACGCCAGCCAGGTGCCGCGCAGGGCGCCGTG
The DNA here is from genome assembly GCA_035546415.1 of Pseudonocardiaceae bacterium. GTDB lineage: Bacteria > Actinomycetota > Actinomycetes > Mycobacteriales > Pseudonocardiaceae > DATEPR01. Next base: position 2,750 of record DASZXM010000428.1, on the reverse strand, counting down.
TGTCATCAGCGCCTCGACCGCGTAGGCGCTGCAACTGGGAGTGAACCGGCAACTCGGCGGCAGCAGCGGTGAGATCCACCGCCGGTAGAAGTTGACGGCCGCCACGAGGCCGCGCGTGATCGGCCCTGGCCGTTCAGCGGGCATGGCTTCGCTGCTGTGTTCAGGACTGGTCACGCGACATCGCCACTCAGTTTCAGTCGGCGCAGTGCCCCGTCCAGATCCGCCCCGAGTTCACTGCTGGACGCGTCCGCCGACGGCGGCAACGCTCGCACGACCAACGCGCAGCCCGGGGGCAAAGTTCCGAGCCGGTCGGCCATCAGGTGCCGCAGCCGCCGGCTGACCCGGTGGCGGACGACCGAGTTGCCGACCGCCTTACTCACGACGAAGCCCACCCGGGCGGTCGAACGATCCGCTCGGGTGGGCTGTGCCGTCGTGTCGTCTGTCGCCTGCTCGCCCTTGGTCACCGGATCGCCGGCCGGCTTGACGGCTGGATCGGTGATCAAGGCATGCACGACCAGCCGGGGCCGCCCAGCTCGACGTCCCCGGCGGACCACCGTCCCGAACTCCTGGCTACGGGTGAGTCGGGCCGCCGCGGGGAGCACGGCGTCGCGATGATCAGGCCGACAGCTCGGAACGACCCTTGCGCCGACGGGCGGACAGGATCGCCCGGCCGGCGCGGGTGCGCATCCGCAGCCGGAACCCGTGGGTCTTGGCGCGACGGCGGTTGTTGGGCTGGAAGGTGCGCTTGCCCTTGCTCACGGTCGGTCTCCAGGCTTCTCACTACGACCCACTGCGGGTCACTAACAGGTCTGTCCCGTCTCCTGGCTACCATGCCGGTGCTGGCGGAGTGCATGACAAAGGCACCCGCCGCAAACGGGAGACACTTCGAGGGTACGCACCAACTCCGACCTCACCAAATCGGGGGTACCGGGGGAGGTCGTTCGGCGCGGCAACGGGCCGCTCGCGATACTGGCCCGGACCGAAGTCTTGTGGCAAGCCGCCACGCTTGTTAGCGTGCCCCTTCTGTTGTGGGCGAGGGGGACCGGGGTTACGGCCGAGCGCCGAAACGTTGAACCTGCGGGGGGTTCGATGGTGACTGCCGTACATTCGTGCACAGTTGTGGACAACCCTGTGGACACCTCGACGCCCTGTGCCGGCGTCCGCCATGCGGGTTCGATCAACGGTTTCGGCCGCGCCGCGGCACCGTGTCTATGAGGGGAGGGGAACCCGCAGTTGTCCGACCACCAGTCCAACCTCGGCCTCGTGTGGGAGCAGGTCGTCCAAGAGCTGTCGGACGGCACACTGTCGCCGCAGCAGCGCGCGTGGATGCGGGTGACCCGGCCGATCGGTCTGCTCGACGGCACCGCACTGCTCGCCGCGCCGAGTGACTTCGCCAAGGAGGCGATCGAGCGGGCGCTGCGCGAGCCGATCACCGACGCGCTGTCGCGCAGGCTGGGCCGCGCGGTGTCCCTCGCGGTGAAGGTCGACGCGGCCGTGCCGGTGGGCAAGCCCGCGCCGGCGCCCGTCCCGGGCGAGGTGCGCATCGAACCGCTGAACGGCGAGCCGCTGCTGCCGACCAACGGTGACGCCCTCACCGACGGTGTCGCCGAGCCGGGTGAGGAGACGGAGGACGAGGAGGGCGACGCGCTCGCCACCGTCCACGAGATCTGGCCCACATTCGCCGGCGGTGGCGCCCAGTCACCGCCCACCCAGCCGTTCACCGCACCCGCCAAGCCGCAGACGTCGCAGACCCGGCTGAACGAGAAGTACACGTTCGACACGTTCGTGATCGGCTCGTCCAACCGCTTCGCGCACGCCGCGGCGGTCGCCGTGGCCGAGGCGCCGGCCCGCGCGTACAACCCGCTGTTCATCTGGGGCGAGTCCGGGCTGGGCAAGACGCACCTGCTGCACGCGGTCGGGCACTACGCGCAGCGGCTGTTCCCCGGCATGCGCGTGCGGTACGTGTCGACCGAGGAGTTCACCAACGACTTCATCAACTCGCTGCGCGACGACCGCAAGGTGGCGTTCCAGCGCCGCTACCGCGACGTCGACGTGCTGCTGGTGGACGACATCCAGTTCCTGGAGGGCAAGGAAGGCACCCAGGAGGAGTTCTTCCACACGTTCAACACCCTGCACAACGCGAACAAGCAGATCGTGGTCTCCAGCGACCGGCCGCCCAAGGGGCTGGGCACGCTGGAGGACCGGTTGCGCACGCGGTTCGAGTGGGGCCTGATCACCGACATCCAGCCGCCGGAACTGGAGACGCGGATCGCGATCCTCCGGAAGAAGGCGGCCCAGGACCGGTTGGCCGCGCCCGCCGAGGTCCTGGAGTTCATCGCCGACCGGATCGAGCGGAACATCCGCGAACTGGAGGGTGCGCTGATCCGCGTCACCGCGTTCGCGTCGCTCAACCGGCAGCCGGTGGACGTGCAGCTGGCCGAGATCGTGCTGCGCGACCTGATCCCCGACTCGCAGGCGCCGGAGATCAGCGCGTCCACGATCATGGCGGTGACGGCGGAGTTCTTCGGCGTGACGATGGACGACCTGTGCGGGCCGGGCAAGACGAAGGCTCTCGCGCAGGCGCGGCAGATCTCCATGTATCTGTGCCGGGAACTGACCGACCTGTCCCTGCCCAAGATCGGCCAGACGTTCGGCGGTCGCGACCATACGACGGTGATGCACGCGGACAAGAAGATCCGCAAGGAGATGGCGGAGCGCCGCCGGATCTACGACCAGGTGCAGGAACTGAC
>DASZXM010000427.1:0-7041 GCA_035546415.1 Pseudonocardiaceae bacterium | reverse complement strand
CGATGAAGAGGTGGCGCAGGCGCTGCGGTTGTCGCCGTCGGTGCCCATCGTGCGCTGCGACGCGCGCCGGACCGACCAAGCCAAACTGGCCCTGATCAAGGTGGTGCGACTCGTCATGGCGCAAATGGAGGCGGCCGCGGCGGCGCAACCGATCGGGTAGGGCATGGTGGACTCCGCGCGGGGGATGACACAGCGGAGGACGACATGACTGCGGAGGACGGCGCCGGCCAGGAGACCGGCGACCTCCGGAAGGCCACCGACCGGGCCGACGACCCGGCCACGACGGACGAAACCGGCGTCCCCCGACCCGGCACCGACCCGACCAGTGGCGCACCCGGCGAGGCCGGGCCGGCCGGCGCGAGTGAGCCGCCCGCCGCCGACCTCGCCGCCGACGAACGCACCCGGCGCGAGACCGAGCCGGGTGCCGGCCGCGCCGATGCCACTGACGGCGAGCCGCCCGCCGCCGACGCCGCCGCGACCAGCGGGCGGCGGAGGCGGCCGGTGCTGGCCGCCATCGCCACCACACTCGCCTGCCTGCTGGTGTTGTTCGCCTTGATCGCGCCCGAGGACCCCAATGAGCTGTCCGTGTGGGACTTCGTGCGGATTCCGGTGGAGGCGCTGGTCGGGGCCGCCGTGCTGATCGTGTTGCCGGCGCGGGCACGGCGGATCACCGCTGCCGTCGTCGGTGTCCTGCTCGGTCTGGTGACCATCATGAAGCTGTTCGACATGGGCTTCTACGTGTCGCTGGCCCGGCCGTTCGACCCGATCTTCGACTGGGCGTTCCTCAGTCCGGGCGTGAACTTCGTGGAGAGCATCGTCGGCAAGGCGGGTGCGGTCGCGGCCGTGATCCTGGCCGTGCTGGTGGCCGTCGCGCTGGTGGTGTTCGTCACGTTGTCGGTGATGCGGCTGAGCCGGATCGCCGCCGGACACCGTGGCCGCACGCTCCGGGTCGTGGGTGCCTTCGCCGTCGTGTGGCTGGTGTTCGCCGTGTTCGACGTGCAGATCGCGCCGGGCGTGTCGATCGCGTCCGACGACGCGGCCACGCTCGCGTACGACAACGCCGTGCAGATCGGCGCCGACCTCAACGACTCCAAGGACTTCGCCCAGGAGATGGCCGTCGACCAGTTCCGGGGCACGCCGGGCAACCAGCTGCTCACCGCGTTGCGCGGCAAGACCGTGCTGCTGGTCTTCGTGGAGAGCTACGGCCGGGTCGCCCAGCAGGACCCGGGCATCTCACCGGGTGTGAACGCCGTTCTGGACTCCGGAATGGCCGAGCTGAGCGCCGCCGGGTTCGACGCGCGCAGCGCGTTTCTCACGTCGCCGACGACCGGCGGCGGCAGTTGGCTGCCGCACTCCAGCATCGAGTCCGGGCTGTGGATCGACAACGCGAAGCGTTACTCGACCTTCACGTCCAGCAACCGGTTCACGCTCAGCGACGCGTTCGCCAAGGCCGGCTGGCGCACCGTGGGTGACATTCCGGAGAACCACCAGGACTGGCCCGAGGGCGACGTCTACCACTTCCAGAAGATCTACGACGCCCGCAACGTCGGCTACCGGGGCCCGAACTTCTCCTACTCGGACATTCCCGACCAGTACACGCTGTCCTATTTCCAGCGCACGGAACTGGCCGACCCGAACCACCCGCCGCTGTTCGCCGAGATCGACCTCACGTCCAGCCACACGCCGTGGACGCCGATCCCGCGTTTCGTGCCGTGGAACCAGGTGGGCAACGGCTCGATCTACGACCCGATGCCCCGGGAGGGCAAGCAGGTCAGCGAGGTCTGGCCGGACACCGCGAAGATCCACCAGGCGTACGGCGAGTCGATCCAGTACACGCTGAACACCCTCGTCTCGTTCCTGCTGACCTACGGCGACAAGAACACGGTGATGATCTTCGTGGGCGACCACCAGCCGTCCCCGGCGATCGTGGGTGACCACGCCAGCCGGGACGCGCCGATGGCCATCGTCGCCAAGGACCCGGCCGTCATGGACCGGATCGCGAGCTGGGGCTGGCAGGAAGGGCTGCGCCCCGGCCCGAACACGCCGGTGTGGCGGATGAGCGACTTCCGCGACCGGTTCCTCGCCGCGTTCGGGTCGGTCTCGCACTGAGCGCGGACAGCCCGCCGCTCAGGCGGCGGGCACCTGCTCCAACAGCACCTTGAAGTGCCGCAACACCGGTGGCGCGTGCGTGATCCGGTAGCCGGGCACCCGCTCCGGGTCCTTCGCGATCCCGGCGACGATCTCCGCGACGTACTCCAGGTGGCTCTGCGTGTAGACGCGGCGCGGAATCGCCAGGCGCACCAGCTCGAACGGCGCCGGCGCGACCACCTGGAACCGCTCGTCCAGCTTCGCCAGGTACAGCGAACCCAGTTCGGCGCAGCGGATCCCGCCGTCCAGGTACAGCTGGCAGGCCAGGGCGTGGCCGGGGAACAGGGTGGGCGGCAGGTGCGGCAGCAGGCGTCCCGCGTTCAGATACAGCGCGTGGATGCCCGGCGGTCGCACGATGTCCACACCGGCGTCGTTGATCAGCTGGGCCAGGTGGGCGGTCGCTGCGGCGCGGGAAGCCAGGTAGTCGGGCCGCACGACCTCCCGCAGCCCGGCTGCCAGGTAGTCCAGCTCGTGGCCGGCCAGGCCGCCGTACGTGCTGAACCCTTCGGTGAGGATCAGGTCCTCCTCGCACCGGGCGGCGAGCGCGCTGTTCCGCAGACCGATGATCGCGCCCTCCGGCGACAGGCCGTCCTTCTTCAGCGACGCGACACAGCCGTCCGCCAACTGAAAAGCCTCCGTGGCGACTTCCTGCGGTGTGCGGTCGCCGTAACCGGCTTCCCGCTGCGTGACCAGCCACGCGTTCTCCGCGAACCGGGCCGCGTCCAGGAAGAACGGCACGCCGTACCGCCGGCACAGCGTCGCGACGGCGTACAGGTTCGCCATGGACACCGGCTGCCCGCCGCCGCCGTTGTTGGTGATCGTCATCAGGACCAGGCCGACGCGTCCACCGTCGGGTCCGGACAGCAGCGCGCCCAGCGCGGCCAGATCGATGTTGCCCTTGAACGGTTCCTCGCTGTCCAGATCGGCCGCTTCGGCGCACGGCAGGTCCACCGCCTGGCAGCCCAGCCGTTCCACGTTGCCGCGTGTCGTGTCGAAATGCGTGTTGCTGACACAGATCTGGCCAGGTCGCAGCACCGACGAGAACAGGATTCGCTCGGCGGCCCGCCCCTGGTGCACGGGCAGGACGTGCGGGTATCTGGTCAGCTCCCGTACGACGTCGAGGAACCGGTACCACGAACGGGAACCGGCGTACGACTCGTCACCGACGGCGGCCGCCGCGTTCTGCTCGGCGGACACGGCCCCGGTGCCCGAGTCGGACAGCAGGTCGATGGTCACCTCACCGGCGGGCAGGTTGAACGGGTTGTAGCCGACCCGGGCGAACGCGGCCGCCCGCTGCTGCCTGGTCAGGATCGGGATCGGTTCGACCACCTTGATCCGGTACGGCTCCATCAGCGTCATGTTCGCTCCCCGACTTCAGCTGCGACCTGCTCCACCCGCCTGCGCGGCGGGCACACCTCGTACGCCTCGGACGACAGGTAGATCGTCACACCGGGCGGCTTCCCGGCAGCCAGCCGCAGCGACACGTGCGCGATCAGCCCGACACCGTCGGCCAGCGGCCGCCCGGCGACGGCGTCGATCGCACGTTCGATCGGAACGGTGTCCAACCCGAACCGGCGCAGGACCGACAGGACAAGTTCGCGCGCCTGTTCGTCGTCGGAGACGTAGTCCCGGATCGGCAGGTACAGGCTGTACGTGCTGGGACGGTCCGTGTCGGAACCGACGAACGTGTAGCCGGACACCAGCGGCCGCTGTGTCAGGGGGCCGGTGCAGCCGGTCAGTTCGAGGAAGTCACGGACGGCGCCAGGGTCCACACCGGGCACGGCGCCGCACGCGCGCACCATGTCGTCCACACCGGCGTCGAAGTGCGACAGGTACACCTTGATCCGCGAGTGGGGCCGGGAGTGCAGGTCCAGCGCGAAGAACGCGAAGCGGTCCAGGTCACCCAACTGGCCGGGACGGACACCGTAGGCCAGCGCGGTGGCGTACGCCCGGCTCAGGTGCAGCCGCCGCAGCGCTTCGGCCACCAGATGGGGGGCGCGCCGGGCACCCTGCGTGTCCGGGTTGAAGTAGATCTTGACTTCTTGCTCGGAGTCCGGGCGGTGCACCAGGGAGAACCACATCGCGAAGTCGTCCTGTGGTTCGGCGTCCAGGAACACCTGTCGCACCCGGTGGAATCGGTCCAGAGCGAGGTCGAGCCGAGCGGCGAGTGTGTCCACCAACTGGAGCGCGGCCCACAGGTTGGCCCGGCGACTGGGTTGCGACGCAATCGTTTCACCGAGAATCCGCAGCACAGGGGCCGTCCCGGCATCGCACGCGATGGAGTACTCGATGGGCGTGTGGTCGTCGGAGACACCGGTCGGCCAGAGGGGCGGTTCGGCCAGCGAGTGACCAGCGATGGGGTCGATCAGCGCACGTAAGCCGGCGAGCGGAACATGGGGCGGCAATCCGATCGCGCCGCACAGCCTGTGCAACTGGCCACTGACGTGCTCATATAGCGAGGACGCGGCGCCACCCATGCTCGCTCCGATCTCAGGAGGATAACCACGCGACTTGTCGGGTAATGGGTACCGCATAGGGAAACTATTTGGAACTATCATGTGTCGGTACCGCCGAGTTGGTGACGCCCTTTAGTTGCGTGGTGACACACCGCTGTCACACGCCTCCTACCAGCGAAAATGCGAACCACGTCCGTCGACCTGGGAGCGAGCGGGGCACAACGACCAGCGGGTGATCTTGGCCACGATCATCTTCGCCCGACTTGCGGCCCTCGGGCCGCGAGGTAACGACAGACGCGGATCATGACCACATCGTATCAGCCACCGACTCGCACAACGGCGCTGTTATTCTGAACACCCCGACTATTGCCCGCCGGATGTCAAGGCTATTGTTGGTGCATTTTTGGCCATTCGAAGACCGGGTCGCGAATCGCACCCGCGGACTCGCGAGGCCGCCGTGGCCCGCAGATCGCCGCCGATCCTTGCGCCAGGCATACAACGGGTTCACAAGGCGAGCCCACGGTTGAGGTGCCGATTCACCTGGTCACGTCCGCGGCGGACCGAGGGCAACCTCCCCGACGCCCACGCGTCTGAACGGGTACCAGGACACCGAGGGAGAATCTGATGGCCGCCAACCGTTTTCGCTTGTACTCGCTCGCGCTGCTGGGCGCCACGACAGCACTGGTCACGGCCGCATGCTCCGGCACGGCAACGACATCGGCCAACGGCCGGACCACGACGGTGCAGTGGTCCACGGTCCTACCGTCGACGCCACAGTCCACGGCCCGGGAAGTCACGCTCCAGTTCCCCAACACGGCGGAGACGGTCTTCATCTCCGGCTACGACGCGAAGACGCGGATGGTGCAGTTCGTGCTGTCGAAGTGGATCCCGGGCGGCGAGGACGACGGCCACTTCGACGACCAGCCGACGACACACCGGTTACCGCTGGCATCCACGGTACAGATCAAGGCGGTCCTGTCATTGTGCGCGGGAATGGGGGAAGTGAACATGAACGGGGTGGCTTGCACGAAGGCCAACTTCCTCAAGGCCCTGAGCCAGGGCCAGTTCGCCCACGCCGACATCCACGTGGACGCCACGGACCACATCGACGCGATCAGCGAACGTTACGCACCGTGATGTGACTGGGCGCGGGGGTTTGGGGTTCGGGGTTCGGGGATGGTCGCGGGGGTGAGGTTGGGCGGGCCGTTGTGGGCCGCCTGAGGTTGGGCGGGGCTGCTGTGGGCTGGGTTGTCCACAAGGGACCTTGATTGTCCACAGGCGCGCGATAGTCGTTCGGAGGCGGTTGAGCCCCGGGATAGGCTGGACGAGGGCCGAGCCCCCGGGCGGGCGGGGTCTGTCCCGGCGCCGCTTCGACCACGGCCAGCATCGCCCTTGCACCAGCAAACCGCCGGTCGGCGAATCGACGCAAGCTTGCGACAACTTGGCGCTTGGACCGGGAAACCGGCGGCCGGCGAACCCAACAAAAGCCCACTGCAACCTGGCCGGCGCTTCCACCGCGAACCGCCAGCCGGCAAACCAACACAAGCCCTCACGACTCGACCCGGCCCTTGCACCACGAATCCGTCAGTCGGCGAACCCAACACAAGCCCGCCGCAACTTGGACCAGCACTTCGACGACGAAACCGCAGGCCGGCGAACCGACGCGAGCCGACGAGAACCGGTCCGAGTCCCTTGAACGTCCCTTGAACCCCGAGAACCGGAAGCCTGCCGCCCCAACGGCCCCGACGCGACGACCCAGGCGCCCCGACCCCTCATACCCAGCCCAAAGCCACGGTTGGTGGGCCGTGTCAAGGGAAGCGAAGCGACCTTGACGCGGCACGCCAACCGTGGCACACCCTCAAAGGAGGGGGCGGGGGCGCTACCAGCAAACGCTAGCCGGCACCGAACAAAACCGCAGCCCGAACGGCAACCCGAAACCGCAACCCGAACGGCAACCGCACAGCGCAGCCCGAAACCGCCCCACCACAACAACTGGGGTGCTGGCGCGCCGACCGATCACCAACCGCCCGCCCCCGACCACACTCACCCGGCCAACGTCTCCAGCGACACCTGCCACAGGCGTTCCGCCGCTTCCGGGTCCCGTGTGTACGCCGCGAATCCACGCCGCGTGCCCGGTTGGTTCGGCTGAGCCTCCTCGCAATCCTCGAAGTACTTGCCGCCGACGCCCTCCAGCAACGGAGACGTGGCCACCAGAACGGACGTTGCCGCACCCTGTTCCGGCGTCTTCCACTGCACGGCGGCCGGTCCACCGGTGGCGGCACGCAAGCGGTCCAACTCCTCGTCGGACACGTACCGCTGTAGGTTCGTGCGGATGCCACCGGGCATCAGGGCGTTCGTGAAGATGCCGTCGTCGGCCCAGCGGCGGGTCGCTTCGACCGCGAACAGCACGTTCGCCGTCTTCGACTGTCCGTACGCC
>DASZXM010000426.1:0-6548 GCA_035546415.1 Pseudonocardiaceae bacterium | reverse complement strand
TTCGGAGTGCTGCTGACACTGTCACTTCAGTGAAGGCCGAAATCTACTGTGACTGTGACATCGGCCTGCCCTGACTATGGTGTGGCGTCACAGGACACGGATCGGGGGCGTTGATGCAGGTGGTGACGGGTCTGATCGGTGTCCTGTCGTGGGTGCTGTTCGTGGTGTTGCTCGCCGCACTGGCCAGGCGCATCCTCGGTGTCCCGGTGGGGTGGACGCGGGCGGTCGTCTTCGGTCTGGTGCTGGTTGCCGTCAGTTCGCCGCTGTTGGTGTTCGTGGCTCGGCGGTCCGGGCTGGTGGTGGGCGACCGGCTGGTGGGCAGTGCCGCGTCCGCGAGCCTGATCGGCGTCCTCACCGTCGCCTGGACGTTCACCCTGGGTCTGGCCGTGCTCGTCATCCTGGAAGCGGTCCTGCCCACCGGCACTGTTCCGGGTCCGGCGACGCTGTGGCGCAAATGGCGCAGCCAGCGCCGCCGCACCCGCCGCTACGCCGTCATCGTCGGCATCGCGGCGCGGCACGGGCTGGGCCGGTTCTTCCGGGCGGGGCCGCGGTCGCCGTCGCGCACCGACCCCGGTCTCGGGCGGACCGCGGTGGCCCTGCGGCGGGCCCTGGAGGACGGCGGCGTGGCGTTCGTGAAGCTCGGCCAGACGCTGTCCACAAGGCGCGACCTGTTGCCGCAGGCGGTGATCGGCGAGCTGAGCAAGCTGCGGTTTCGTGCTCGGGTTGCGCGTGCTGGTGCGGGTGTTCTTCCGTGCTTACGGGACTAGCGACGGGCGGTGACCAGCCAGGCGCGGGAGTCGAACCAGACGCCGTCGTCGGTGGCGTGCGCGGCCATGACGGGTCGCAGTCGGTCCAGCGCGTGTTCGGCAGCGGGTGAGTCCCGCACCATGCGCAGGACGAGGACGGCTTCGGCGGCCGTGTCCGGGTCCGGGCCGTAGTAGACGGGTTCGCGCACGTCGGTGACCTGGACGTCGGTGAACCCGGCCCCGGTCAGGATTTCCTCGACGGTGGCCGGATCGGCCAGGGAGAACGGGCCGCCCACGGGCGGCGGCGAGTCGAGTGCCCGGTTGATCGCGGCGACCCAGTCCTGTCGGTCGGCGGCCTGCCACACCAGTTGCACCAGCCGGGCTCCGGGTCGCAGTCCGCGCCGGATGTTGGTGAACGCGGCGACCGGGTCGGCGAAGAACATCGTGCCGAACCGGCTGACGCCCAGCGTGAAGTGGTCGGCGGGGAACGGGTGGACCTGGGCGTCCGCCTGTTCGAAGCGGACGTTGTCCAGTCCGTCGGCGAGTTCGCGGGCACGCTCGACCATCGCGGCGGAGATGTCGACGCCCAGTGCGCTCCCCCGGGTGGCGGTGCGGGCCGCTTCGCGGGTGGTCCGGCCCGCACCGCAGCCGATGTCGAGGACGTGGTCGTCGGGTCGCACGTCGGTGGCCGCGCGCAGCCGTTGCTGGTAGCGCCGTAGCTCGGCGTCGTAGTCGAACATGCCCGTCATGGTGCCCACCGCGGCGTCCACTGCGGCGTCCACACGTCGGCGCCGGCCGTCGCGCGGTACCGGGTCCGCAGGTGGTCGAGGAAGTCGGCGAGGACGGGATGCGCGTTGTCCGCCCGCCAGATCACCGACAGCGGGTACACCGGGACCGGGTCGACGACGGGGATGCGGCGCAGGTCGTAGCTCTCCGGCCACAGGTAGCGGGTGCCCTCGCCGATGAAGGTGGCCAGCCGGTTGGAGTCGGCGATCTCGGCGAGCAGGACCTCGATGCCGAAGCTGGGGCCGATCGTGTCGATGGTCAGCCCGAACGTCGTGGCCATGTCCTCGTAGTAGCCGATCGGTTCCGGGTCGGACATGCCGGGCATCCAGATCGGGTGATCGGCGAGTTGGGCCAGTGTCACGGCGGGGGCCTTCGCCAACGGGTGCCGGGGGCCGACGAGCAGCAGGTGCCGGTCGTCGACGGCGCGCGCGGAGCGCAGTCCACTCGGGACCTTGCCGGCGGAGTCGCGCAGCGACCGGAAGGTGGCGTCCAGGGTGCCGGCGTCGATCTCGGCCAGGGCGGTCGGGGCGTCGGCGTGGGTGAGGGTGACGACGTCGAGGTCGATGTCGGGGTGTTGCTGGTAGAAGGCACGCAGGATGTGGGACGGCGCGATCCGCCGGTTGACCACGTCGATCCGCAGCGCCCTGCGCCCCGGGGTGACGGCGGCGGTGGCGCGTTCGGCGACGCGGAGCAGTTCGCGGGCGTGGGGGAGCAGCGCCTGCCCGTCGACGGTGAGGCGCACGCCCCGGGCGGTCCGGGCGAACAGCTGTACGCCGAGTTGTCGCTCCAGCGCGGCCACCCGCTTCGACGCCGCCTGCTGGGTGATGCCCAGATCGTCGGCCGCGGCCTGGAACTGGCCGGTCTCGGCAACGGCGACGAAGGTATGAACCGCGACGAGATCCACGGGCCGAACCTACCCGCACAACCACTGGTTGTGGCACGTGGCTCGGCTGGTTGTCGCGTGCCCGGATCGGTGTCAGTGCGGGTTGCGTTGCCGGCCGACTCGTTCCACGTCGGCGAGGTCGGCCTGGGTGACCAGCCACGGTTCGGTCAGCCAGTGCGACGTACCAGTCGCGGCTGTCCGGGACCAGGCGCGGCCCGGGGTGGTGGCGCCCGGTCCGGCCGGTGGCAGCGACCCGCCTCGGTCGCCGGGCCGGGTCGGTTCGACCTCGACGGTGAGCAGCAGGTCGGCCAGCGCGCCGTCGGCGGCCTGCCGGCCCAGCAACAACACCAACTGGTTCTCGCCGTCGTCCAGGAGCGCGGACATGGAGCGGGTCATGATCACCCGGCGGGCACCGCCCGGTGCGTCGAACAGGCTGGACAGCTGCGCCTCGCCCGGCCGCGGCACGACGACGGGCAGTCCGGCGCCCCGAACCGTGACCAGCGGCATGGCGTTCCTCGTGTCATCGACAGGTGGGCGGTCACCCCGGTCCGGCCCCGGTGCCCGCCACTCCGTGGCGAGCGTGGCCTTGTCCACGCTGTCATTGAGGCTGTCGACGTGCCGGTCGAGCCGGACGAGCGGCTACCGGTACGGGCGCGGCGAGCGGTGACCGGGGGAGGACGGTGGGACGGGCCCGTCGAACCGTCCCACCGTCCATCCACGACGGTTACCACCGGCGCCGGTAACCGTCGTGGGTAAGCTGTGCCGATGGATACCGGTGACACGCTGGTGAAGGACGGCTGCTCCCGCATGACGGTCGCCGGCACGATCGCGGTCCTGTGCTTCGGCAGCCGTGTCCCCGCGCGCGGGTCGAGGCGGAGCGGCACGTGACCGTCGAACGGGACCTCACCTACGCCGCCGGACTCGCGCTGGACCTCCACCGCGCGCCGCGCCCGGACGCGCCGCTGGTGCTGTACGTCCACGGCGGCGGCTGGCGGCACGGCGACAAGGCGGACGACGCGGCACGGCGAATCGCCCCGCTCACCGCGTACGGCGTGACCGTGGCGGCGGTGAACTACCGGCTCGTCCCGGACGCGGACTTCCCCGACCCGCTGCACGACGTCAAGGGCGCGGTGCGCTGGCTGCGCGCGCACGGCGCCGAACTCGGTGTGCCGACCGACCGCATCGGTGTCTGGGGAGCGTCGGCAGGCGCGTACCTCGGTTCGCTGCTCGCCCTCACGCCGGGTGACCCGGGCCTGGAGGGCACGGTGGGCGGCAACCTGGACCACTCCAGCGCGGTGCAGGCCGTCGTCCACTGGTTCGGCCAGTCCGACCTGCTGGTGTCCGCGTCCCGCAGCGCGACGGAGGCCCGCCTGCTGCCGTTCGCGTTCGAGGCCGGGCTGCTCGGCGTCTCGTCGGTGGCCGACGTGGCCGACCGGGCGCGGGAGCTGAGCCTGCTCACCAGGGTGTCCGCAGCGGCGCCACCGTTCCTGATCGCGCACGGCGACCGGGATCGGATCATCCCGCCGTCCGAGAGCGCGGCCCTGCACCACGCGCTGAGCAGGGCGGGCGTGGACACGCGGTTCGACCTGATCGGCGGCGCCGGTCACGAGGGCGCCGAGTTCGACCGCCCCGCGACACTGGCGATGACGGCGGCGTGGCTGCGCACGATGCTGGCCTAGCCATCACTCCACAGTGGACCGGTCACCTCACGAGCCGCGGTAGGTGGAGAACGCGAACGGGCTCAGCAGCAGTGGCACGTGGTGGTGGGCGTCGGCCTGCCGCACCTGGAACGTGACCGTCACCTCGGGGTAGAAGGCGGGCACGCCGATGCGGTCGAAGTACGCGCCGGTGTCGAACGTGATGCGGTGCACGCCGACAGCCGGGGCGCCGAGGTCGCGGACGCGGCCGTCCGCGTCGGTGACGCCTGTCGCGGACCGTTCCCACGTTCCGTCCACACGCGACTCGACGTGCACCGCGACGCCGGCCGCCGGTGTCCCCGCGGTGGCGTCGAGTACGTGGGTGGACAGGCTCATCGGGTTTCCTCCGGGTGCAGGAGCTTGGCCAGCCGCAGGCGGTTGATCGCGGCCAGCTCGCCGAGCACGACCCCGCGTTCGGTCTCGGCGGAGTTGCCCAGCCGGGCGCGGCAGATCGCCAGCAGCTCCGCCGCGTCGCGGCCGGTGGCGCACACCAGGTAGACGTGCCCGAAGCGCTGTTCGTACTCGGCGTTGGCGGCCGCGATCGCCGTCCGCACGTCCGCGTCGGCAGCGGCCATGCCGGACTGTTCCCGGCGCGACCAGGCGCCGGCGGCCCGCTCGCCGATCCGCGGGTGCCCGGCGAGCGCCTGGCCGAGGCCGGTGTCGTCGAGCGCCGCCGTCGCCGCGTCCGACGCCGCCGCCAGCGCGGCCTCGTCCGGATAGGGCCGGCCGGCGACCATGGCCTCGATCCACGCCGTCGCGGCACAGCAGGCACGCAGCTGGGCGCGCACCTCGCCGGCGGGGGCCGCGTTGAAGGCGTCCAGCATCAGTCGGCCTGCCGCGCGACGGCGACCGGTGGCACGTTGACCGCGACCGCGCCGTCGCTCACCGCTTCCTGCACGGCGGTCCGGCTGCCGCCCCGCACCCAGTGGTTGAACACCAGGTTGAGCACGAACACGACGATCACCGTGGCCGTGATGCTGGAGCCGAAGATCACCTGGAAGTCCTTCGGGAAGTCGTCGTAGATGTGCTGGTCGAACGCGGGGAGCAAGCCTACGGCAAGCGCGGCCGCGACGATCAGCAGGTTGTGGTTGCCCTGGAAGTTCACCTTGTGCAGCGTCTGGATGCCGACCGCGGTGACCATCGCGAACATCACGGTCGCCGCCCCGCCGATCACCGGCCCCGGCAGGTCCGCGATGACCTGGCCGACCTTCGGGATCAGCCCGAGGAGCACCAGGAACGTGCCGCAGCACGTGACCACCCACCGGCTGCGGACCTTGGTGAGGCCGACCAGGCCGACGTTCTCCGCGAACGCGGTGTCCGGGAACGAGTTGGTGAACGACGCGAGCAGCGCCGACAGGCCGTCGGTGGCCAGGCCGCGGGCCAGGTCGCCGGGGCTGAGGTTCTTGCCGGTCAGCTCGCCCACCGCCAGCATGTCCGCTGTGGACTCGGTGAACGTCACCACCATCACGATGCACATCGTGATGATCGCGGCGGCGGCGAACTTCGGTGGTCCGAAGTGGAAGATGTGCGGCGCGCCGAACCACGCGGCCCCGGCGACGTTGCCGAAGTCGACCAGGTGCATGAAGGACGCGGCGACCGTGCCGATGACGATCGACAGCAGCACGGCGATCTGCCCGACGAAGCCGCGGAACGCCCGGCTGATGACCAGGATCAGCACGAGCACCAGCGCGGCCAGGCCCATCCGGGACGGGCTGACGACGAACGACCCGTCGACCGTCTTGTCGGCGATCAGGGAGATGTCCGCGCCGCCCAGGGACAGGCCGATGATGCAGATCGTGGTGCCGGTGACCAGTGGCGGGAAGAACCGGATCACCCGGGAGAACGGCTTGGCCAGGATCAGGCCGAAGACGCCGGACACCAGCATGGCGCCGTACACGTAGGGCAGCCCGCCGCGCCCGCCGTACTGCGTCGCGATGATGATCATCGGGTTGAGCACGGTGAACGTGGCCCCGGCGACCACCGGCAGCCGCACGCCGAACAGCCTTGAGATGCCCGCGGACTGGATGATCGTCGCGATGCCCGACACGAGCAGGTCGGCACTCACCAGAATCGCGATGTCCCGCGAGCTGAGGCCGATGGCCGGGCCGACGATCAGCGGAACGGCCACGGCGCCCGCGTACATGATGAACAGGTGCTGCAGGCCGAAGACCAGCAGCCTGGACACGGGCGGCACCTCGTCGACGGGGTGCGCCCGCGGCCGCGACGACCGCGCGGCGGCGGTGGAATCGAGCGACATGTGACCTCCAATGACCAGTCACGGAGGAGCAATCGGTTTCCGCGATGCGGATTTTCTTTTTCGTTTTGCAGATAAGTTAGCTAGGTCACATGCCAGAGTCAAGGGTGCGGGCGGCCTGGGCTTGCGAGGGCGACGGGACGTGCCGGGGAGGGGTGCACAGCGGATCCCAGGCGGCGGGC
>DASZXM010000425.1:0-1861 GCA_035546415.1 Pseudonocardiaceae bacterium | reverse complement strand
ACCATTGGCGATCGATCGTGATCGAATAATCGAGGAGCGCCCGATGGTCGTTGCGCATCCGGCCCGAAACATCCGAATCCTCGCGGTGGCCCTGCTCATCGGTGCGGGCCTGGTGGCCTGCGGCTCCGGCGACGCCGACGGCGGCACGACGATCACCGTGTCGCACGGCTACACCGACGTCGAGGCGGCGGAGCTCAAGACACTGGCGGCGCAGTGGAACAAGGCGCATCCCAACGCCCAGGTCGACCTCGAGTTCAACGGCGGCAACGACGGCGCGCTGCAGAAGACGGTCGCCGGTTTCGCCGCCGGCAACTATCCCGACGTCGCCTACGAGTACGGTTCGTCAGCCGCCCAGCTGGCGAAACAGCCCAAACTGGTCGACCTCACCGACAAGGTGCGCTCGTCCGACGTGAACTGGCCGGACTTCTACCCGTCCGAGCAGCAGGCGGCCACCGTGAACGGCAAGGTGGTCGGCATCCCCGCGCTGGTCGACAACCTCAGCCTGGTCTACAACAAGGACCTGTTCGCCAGGGCGCACGTCGCACCGCCGACCAACTCCTGGTCGTGGCAGGACTTCCGCAACGCGGCCAAGCAGCTGACCGACGCCGGCACCCACACCTACGGCTGGGCGTACGTCAACGACGGCAGCGAGGACACCGTCTGGCGGTACCTGGCGATGCTGTGGCAGGCAGGCGGCGACCTGCTCGGCAAGAACGACACGGTGCCCGCGTTCGACTCACCCGCCGGGACGGCCGCGCTCCAGCAGTTGTGGGACATGGCCGTCACCGACAGGTCGGTGTACCTGGACACCGGCAACGGCAACTACCTCAACCTGTTCAACAGCGGCAAGATCGCGATGCTGTGGACCGGTCCGTGGGACCTGTCCAGCATCAACTCCGGCGTGCACTACGGCGTGACGCTGCTGCCCGGCTACAACGGCAACCACGAGACGATCTCCGGCCCCGACCTGTACCTGCTGTTCGACCACTCGTCGAGCCGGTCGGACACGGCGTTCCGATTCGTCACGTGGCTGACCTCGCCGCAGGTGGACCTCCAGTTCGCCATCGCCACCGGTGACCTGCCGCTGCGCCGGTCGCAGACCACGATGCCCGGCTACCGGACGTTCCTGGCGAAGTACCCGGCCGAGCAGGTGTTCGTGCAGAACCTGAACAACGTCAAGCACGTCCGGCCCAACATCCCGGCCTACGGCGAGATCTCGACGATCATCGGGCAGATGGTGCAGTCGGTGCTGCTGGGCCGGGCCCGGCCGGCGGCGGCGATGAAGACGGCGACCGACCAGGTGAGCAGCGCGCTGGCGGGCTCGTGAGCACGACCGTCCGCCCCAGGACGATCCTGCCCCGGCCGTCCCCGCCCCGCCGCGGGCGCCGGCCGGGCAGCCGCCGGGACGCGGCGGCCGGCTGGCTGATGGTCACGCCGTCGGTGGTGCTGATCGGTGTGTTCGGACTGGTGCCGGTGGTGTGGTCGTTCGTGCTGTCGTTCCAGCGCAACGACCTGGAGACCACGCCGGACTGGGTGGGCTGGAAGAACTACCGAGAGCTGGCCGGTGACCCGGTGTTCCTGGAGTCCGTCCGGCACACCCTGGTCTACACGGTCCTGTTCGTGCCGGTCACGCTGCTGCTGTCGCTGCTGGCCGCGGCCGCGCTGAACCGGCGGGTCAGGGGTATCACGGTGTACCGGCTGGCGGTGTTCGTGCCCGTGGTGACGTCGACCATCGCCACCGGCGTGATCTTCACCTGGCTGATGGACCCGGACTACGGGCTGATCAACGTGGTGCTGCACAAGTTGGGGCTGCCCACGTTCGGGTTCTTCGCGTCACCGGACCAGTCGCTGTACGCGGTCG
>DASZXM010000424.1:0-2122 GCA_035546415.1 Pseudonocardiaceae bacterium | reverse complement strand
TGCCTGGGGGACGAGCGTCGTCCCGTGGAACGGTGCCGCGACCGCCGTGGTCGCCTGGGTGATCGCCAGCGTGGCCGTCGCGGTTGCCGCGACGGCTAACGCGAGCTTTCTGCTTCGCCGCATGGAGCCCTCCGGTCAGGCGGCCGGGTTCACCGGCCGCTGGAGTGATTGGAGCCCGAAACTCGGCGACGCTAGCAGAGCGAGCAACAGTGTCGACAGCGTCGAAAGTGGGGTTTCCCGGCCCTCTCACCAGCTAGTTACCAGTTGACACGGCTGTGTTCGGGGCATTAATGGGACACCGTTGCACGGTCCGGTGTCATTCGGTCATGCTCTCGCCGGTCGGCTCCTGGACGATCTCGTAGGCCGGATCGACCATCAGGACGGCATGCGAGTCGGCATTCAGCTGAACGCGACCGGACAGCCGCAGTTCCTGCCCCGCCTGGATGTCCTCGTGCTCGCCGTGGAACTCCACCTCCAGCGTGCCCGTCTCGTCGGCGACCGAACCGACCAGGACCTGCCGGCCGCGTGCGGTACGGCTGTCCAGTTCGTGCAGCCTGCCCACGACGGTCGCCCGGTGACCGGGCACCACGGTACCGATCGGCTCCACGTCCGACGGCGGCGTGGGCTCGTTGTGCCGCTCCAGTTCCGGGCCGCGGTCGCCGGACACCCGGCTCAGCAGCCGCTCGAACGCCTCGGTGATCCGCTCCTCCGGCATGTTCGGGAACGCCGCTCGGATGCGGGACTGCACGTCGTAGGGCACGATCGTGGCCGCCGCCCTCGGTAGCCTGCTGATCACGCTCGCGATGCGGTCGGCGGTGCGGTCGTGCAGCAGACGGCCCAGCAACGGGGCGTACGTCCGGCGCGGCAACAGGACCGACACCCCGGTGCCCGGTTCGGCGCTCGCCTCGGCCACCAGTTCCTGCGCGGCGCGGGTGAGCCTGCGGTCCGGACAGTCGATCACCTTCAGGGTGGTGTCCACGCCCAGCCGCTCCCAGCGGTGCCGCAGCCGGTTCGCGTGCGTCTCGTCCACCATGAAGTGCACGGCCTTCAGCTCGGTGGGCCGCAGGCTGCGCGCGTAGCGCAACGCCTCCAGCACGGCGAGGTCCAGCGAGCTGACGAACACGAACACCTTGTGTTGGGCGAAGTTCACCGAGCGGACCTCGGTCTCGCGGACCCGGTCCAGGATCGCCGACTCGACGCGGTACTCCCGGTTCAGCCGGATCAGCGTGAACACCAGCAGTGGGAACACCACGACCACCAGCCACGCGCCCTCGGTGAACTTCGTGACCGCGAAGATGCCGACCACCAGGGTGGAGACGACGCCGGCGGACAGGTTGATCACCATCCGGCGCCGCCAGCCCTTCTCCTGCCGGTTGTTCAGCCAGTGCTTCGTCATCCCGTAGCCGGCCATGGAGAAGCCGGTGAACACGCCGATGGCGTAGAACGGCACCAGGTTGTTGACGTTGCTGCCGGCGACCAGCAGCAGGATCACCGAGAGCACGGTGAGCACCACGATGCCGTTGGAGAACACCAGCCGGTGGCCGCGCTTGGTCAGCTGCCGGGGCAGGAACCGGTCCTCCGCCACGAAGCTGGCCAGGAACGGGAAGCCGTTGAAGCTGGTGTTGCCGCCGGTGTAGAGGATCAGCGCGGTCGCCGCCTGCACGACGCCGAACACGATGTTGCCGAACACGCCGTGCCCGTAGACGGCGCGGGTCTCCTGCGACAGCACCGACGGGTAACCGGCCCGGTACGGGGTGGCGTGCGTGGCGAACGCCAGGAACGACACGCCGCCGACCATGAAGCCGAGGATGCACGCCATCACGGTGAGCACCTTGCGCGCGTTGCGGCCCTCCGGCTTGCGGAACGCGCCCACCGTGTTGGAGATGGCTTCCACCCCGGTCAGCGACGAACCACCGTTGGCGAACGCGCGCAGCAGCACGAACAGCGTGGCACCCATGACGAAGCCGTTCCGCTGCCGGACGTCCACCGCGCCGACCAGGTGGGTCGGGTCGTACTGCGGCAGGCCCACGGGGATCATCTTGATCACGCCGACGATCACGGTCAGCACGACGAGCCCGACGAACAGGTAGGCCGGGATCGCGAACGGCCGGCCCGCCTCCCG
>DASZXM010000423.1:0-5716 GCA_035546415.1 Pseudonocardiaceae bacterium | reverse complement strand
GTGCCGTTGCGCAGCAGTTCGTCGCAGAACGTGGCCGCCGTCGCCCGGGCGTACTCGATGTCGCCGAACCGCTCCTCCTCCGGGTACGCGTGCCGGTCCAGCCAGTCGGTCAGGCCCGCGGCGTGCCGGCCGACGACGGCGGTCTGCGGATAGTGTGTGTGGGCGTCGACGAAACCGGCCGTGACCAGGTGGTTCGGGTAGTGGTGCACCGGCATGTCCACCTGGTCGCGCAGCGCCGGCCACGGCCCGCTGGCGACCACGTGCCCGTCCCGGCACAGCACGACACCGTCCGACTCGTACACCACGGCCGCCGCACCATCCACATGCGACGGATCACCGCGGAACCAGAACAGCGGCCCGCGCACCGCTACGTTGCCGTCCAGCGCTTCACCCCCGTGCTCTCGATGCCTGGAGCGGTACCCACTGGGCGCAGTGGGTATGCCCCGGGTGGGAACGGACCGTTCGTCTCGCGGGCCGGAACAGCCGTGCGCCGTCGCCGGGGTTAGCGAACGGCGGCCACGGGGTATGCGATGTGTAGTAGTCGCCGATCACGGGGAGTCGTCATGGTTGCCGCTTGGGAAGCCGGTCAACAGGACAAGTCGGTCGGTGAGCTGCTCGCCGACCTGTCCGACGAACTGCGCCGCCTGGCGCACGCCGAGGTGCGGCTCGCGGTGACCGAGGCCAAGCGGAAGGCGCGCCGGGCCAGCATGGGCGCTGCCGCGTTCGGCGTCGCCGCCGTGCTGGGCCTGGGTGCGCTCGGGGTGCTGATCGCCAGTGCCACGCTGGCCCTGCAGCAGGTGCTGCCGGGCTGGCTGGCCGCGTTGCTGGTCGGCGTCGGGGTGCTGCTGCTGGCCGGAATGTGCGCACTGGTGGGCGGGGTGGCGTTGAAGCGGGCGATGCCACCGGTACCGCAGTGGACGATCAACAGCGTCCGCGACGACGTCGAGACGATCAGGAAGGGCGTTCACCGATGACCGAACGGGAGCTCAAGCCGTCGGCCCTGCCGCCGAACCCGAGCGTCGGTGAACTCGTCACCGAGATCGACAGGGCGCGGCACGACGCGGCCCGCACGGTGGCGGCGCTGGCCGAGAAGCTCGACGTCAAGACACAGGTGCGGCGTAAGGCGCACAACCGGCTGGAAGCCCTGCGGTCCAACGGCAGGCGGCTGGTCGACGCGACCCCCGAACCGGTGGCGCACGCGCTGGGCACGGCGGTGCAGTACGCGAAGCGGGTGCCGGTGCAGGCGCGGATCGCCGCCGTGGTCATCCTGCTGGCCTGGCTGGGCACGCGGCGCGGCCGGTAGCCACTCCGGCGATCCTGGACAGCCGGACGGGAATCGCTTCGAACCGGCGACGCGGGCGCGCTGGACGCGCCGCGCCGCGGGCGTCCGGAGTGGACACAGCTGTGGTGCCGGCGAGGTCCGAGCGACCATGTCGGCCTCCCGCGCGTGCGTACCCAGAAGCCGGCGTCGGAAAAGCTCACGTTTGTCCCACCCCCTGCGGGGGCAGTCAGTCGACATGAGTAGTCACGAGGACAGGACGGTCGCGAACCCGGACCGCACGCACGTCGACGACGATCCGACGCGGCGCGAGCGCGACGAGGACGTCCACGAGACCCGGGACCGGCACGACCCGCACGACCAGCCGTGGCCCGCGGTGGCCAAGGAGGTCAAGCAGGCCGTCGAGGACGCGGACGGACCGCTCGGCTGACCAGTGACCGGGGGCATCATGGGTTTCGGATACACGTTGATGACCGAACAGGCCGGACCGCGGGACCTGGTGGCGCACGCGAGCGCCGCCGAGGCGGCCGGGTTCGACTTCGAGGTGATGAGCGACCACTACTCGCCGTGGCTGGCCGCGCAGGGGCACGCGCCGAACGCCTGGAGCGTGCTGGGCGCCGTCACCCAGGCCACCGAGCGGGTCGAGCTGATGACGTACGTGACCTGTCCGACGATGCGTTACCACCCGGTCGTCGTCGCCCAGCAGGCGGCGACCGTGCAACTGTTGTCCGGTGGCCGGTTCACGCTCGGCCTGGGCGCCGGGGAGAACCTGAACGAGCACGTCGTCGGCCGGGGCTGGCCGCCGGCCAACGTGCGGCACGAGATGCTCGGCGAGGCGTTGAACATCATCGCCGAGCTGTTCGACGGCGGCTACGTGAACTATGCCGGGCAGCATTTCCGGGTCGACTCCGCGAAACTGTGGGACCTGCCCGAGCGCCGGGTCCCGATCGCGACGGCCGTGTCCGGCCCGCAGTCGGCGGCGCTGGCGGCGCCCCGGTCGGACGCGATGATAGCCGTGCAGCCCGACGCCGACCTGGTCGCCGAGTGGGACCGGCTGTGCACCGAGTCCGGACAGCGCAAGATCGCGCAGGTTCCGGTGTCCTGGGACACCGACCGTGACGCCGCCCTCGAACGGGCACACGCCCAGTTCCGCTGGTTCGCCGGCGGATGGAAGGTCAACGCGGAACTGCCCGGCACGCAGGCGTTCGCCGCGGCCACCCAGTTCGTACGACCGGAGGACGTCGCTGCCAACATCCCGTGCGGGCCGGACGTCGACGCGATCGTGTCCGCCGTGGAGCCGTTCACCAAGGCCGGGTTCACCGACATCGCACTGGTCCAGATCGGCGGTGACCACCAGCGGGACTTCTTCCCGTTCGCGGAACGGGAACTGCTGCCCGCGCTGCGGGAAACGGTGGGCTGACGTGCGGGTGAGACGAGTCGTGCGGGCGATGCGCCAGCGGCCGGTGGTCCGGGTGCCCAGCCGGGTGCGGGACACCGAGAGCGCGACACTGCGCTACCTGATGTTCGGCCTGCTGCCGGCGTGGTTCGTGCCCAGCGTGCTGGACTGGATCCAACACCGCAGAACCGACATCGAGCACACAGCGGGCACCAAGGAGTCCCTGATCCACCTGCTGATGATGGCCGAGGTCGGCGGCCCGATCGCCCTGGCCCTGCTGTGCGAGATCAACCCGCTGGTGCTGGTGATCATCGCGGCGGCGATCGCCGCGCACGAGGCGACGGCGCTGTGGGACGTGAGCACGGCCGAGGCCAGCGACCGCGAGGTCACGCCGTGGGAGCAGCACATCCACAGTTTTCTGGAGTCACTGCCGTTCATGGCCACCGCGGCCCTGGCGTGCCTGCACTGGGAACAGCTGCGGGCATTGGTGACCGGCGCGCGGCGGCCGGGCGCGTGGCGGCTGCGGTGGAAGGAGTACCGCCTGCCGGGCGGTTACCTGGCGTCGGTCGCCGGCGCGATCGCCGGGCTGGTCGCCTTGCCGTACGGCGAGGAACTCTATCGGTGCGTCCGGGCAGGGCGCCGCGACCCGAAGGGGAGGAGTGAGGCAGATGCGAGTCGCGCCGTTGGACACTAAGCATCCGATCTTCCTGGTGCACCGGATCGGCGCCGTCGTGGTGGGGTTGATCCTCTTTGCGTTCGCCGGGCTGGGCTTCGCCAGTGGCATCGGGTTCCTCGCCACGCAGGGCGCACACCTGCTGGGTATGACGGGCAACGGCCTGCTGTCCACCATCTCCGTCGTGGTCGGGGTGATCCTGATCGTCGCGGCCGTGCTCGGTGGGCCGGTGGCGTCCACCACGTGCGCCGTCGTGGGCGGACTGTTCGTGTTGTCCGGTCTGCTGAACCTGATCGTCATCAACGGTCCGCACAACTACCTGGCGTTCACCATGGGCAACGTCATCTTCAGTCTCGTGGTGGGACTCGCCTTGCTGACGATCGGGCTGTTCGGTCGGGGTAGCGGCCAGTTGCCGGCGGACAACCCGTACCGGCGGGCCAGGGGCGGCAATCCGATGTCCCGGATCTGGCATGACGAGGACCTGGAGCAGAACTCCGAGATCGACCCGGACGACGCGGAGCGGCGCCTGGCCGAGATATCCGACATGGCCAAGGCCGAACACGCGGTCGCCGAGGGAACGGCGACACCGGATCAGGAACACGACGTGATGGCCGATGCCGCGCAGCGTGCCGAGGAACGCCGGAAGACGGCGTGGCGCCGGGCGGACACCGACGACGTGTGACCGGGACCGACGACGGTAGGCGTGCACTCAGCTCACGGACGTCGTCAACTGGACGTGGAAGTACTGCCTGTCGCCGCTGTGCGACGTCCAGAAATCGACCGAGTCGGACAGTGTGCGCAGGACCCGGAGGCTGAACGGGCCCACGGTCGGCTTGCGGCCGTCGGACAACGGAACTGACGCGGTGATCTCCACCGTCGAGGGGGACACCGACACCCGGCAGACCAGTTCGGCGCCGTCGCCGGCGTTGGCGACCATCGTGGCGCAGGCCTCCTCCACGGCCAGTCGGACGTCCTCGATCCTGTCCAGGTCGAAGTCCTCGCGCAGCGCCATGTCGGCGGCCAGAGCCCGGACACTCGGCACGCGGTCCTTGTCCGCCAGCATGCGGACCTCGATCTCGTACGGACCTAGCGGAGGACTGTCCGGCGGACATGCCAACCGATCGTTCACCAGCGCGATCCCTCCGCCGCCCCGCGGACTGTTGTTCGGCATGATAAGCCATGGTCCGAGTTCGTCCCGGACGGTCAGCCTGCGGCGATCTCCCCGCCGAGGGCGGAGAGTACCTCGCCGGTGTAGTAGGACGACAGGTCGTCGGCGGCGAGGAACACGTAGGACGGGGCCAACTCGTCCGGCTGGGCGGGGCGGCCCAACGGCACCCGTTTGCCGAATTCGGGCAGCGAGTCCGGTTCGAGCGTGGCCGGGATGAGTGGTGTCCACACCGGACCGGGCGCCACGGCGTTCACGCGGATGCCCCGGTCCGCCAGCGCCTGCGCCATCGAATAGGTGAACGCGACGACGGCCCCTTTGGTCGTCGCGTAGCTGATGAGGGACTTGTTGCCGCGCAAGCCGTTCACCGATGCGGTGTTGATGACGCAGGCGCCGTCCGGCAGGTGTTTCAGTGCCGCCTTGGTGATCCGGAAGTAGCTGTGGATGTTGACGTCGAAGGTGTGCGTCCACTCGTCGTCGGTGATGTCGGCCAGGTCGTCGACCGGCCGTTGGGTGGCGATGTTGTTCACCAGGATGTCCAGGCCGCCCAGCCGTTCCACGGCCGTCTCGACCGCCGTTTCGCACTGCTGCCGGGTGGCCAGGTCGCCGGGGATCAGGGCGCACAGTCTGCCTTGCGCACGGACCAGTTCGGCCGTGCGCCGCGCGTCGTCGTGCTCGTCGAGGTAGGCGACCGCGACGTCGGCACCCTCCTTGGCGAACGCCACGGCCACCGCGCGGCCGATGCCGGAGTCACCGCCGGTGATCAGCGCCTTGCGCCTGGCCAGCAGGTCACGGCCGCGGTAACCGGTCATCGAGTCCTGTGGCTCGGGCGCCATGGCCGCCGTCGTGCCGGGCGGCTCCTGCTGCTGGCGGGGGATGTCCTCGGGCATCGGCACCGTCTACTCCTCACGCTCGGATCTCGTCCAGGGTCGTCAAGACGTCCCGCAGGTCGCGGTAGGGATGCGTGCGCACGGGCAGTTGCCGCAACCGGTGGGCCGTCACCGCGTCCGCGCCGTACCAGTCGGCCTTGGTGATGACTTCCCAGCGCTGCGCGGGAAACACGAGCCCGTCGAGCACGAATCGCAGCGATTGCTGTTCCGCTTCGGTCATGTCGTCCTTCTTTCATCGGCCTTGCTTCTTCGCCCTCGGTCAGGGTCGTGATACCCGTCACTTTCGGCGCCAAACGTGCGCGGTGGGTACTCC
>DASZXM010000422.1:0-1842 GCA_035546415.1 Pseudonocardiaceae bacterium | reverse complement strand
GCCGCCTGGCAGGCGCGCACGACGGCGAGCGTGGCGTCCACGAGGGCCGCCGTCCGCGCCTCCGTGCTAGCGGCGTCCACGGTGGACAGTGCGTTCTGCTGCAGCACGGCCTGGCGTAGCAGACGCCCGGCCAGCAGTGCGACGCGTTCGGTGTCCGGCAGGCCGGTCACGCCGACCAGTTCGGCCAGCACCGCCAGTCGGTCGGCCTCGGCCAGCATGCGCACCACCGTCGCCCGGCGGGTGGCCCAGTCCGGGTCGCCCTCGGCGGCGTGGCACGCGGCGATCGCGTCGGTGTCCAGCGCGAACGACGCCGACCAGGACACCGCGGGATAGTGCCTGGCGTAGGCCAGTTCCCGGTCCAGCGTCCAGCGGCAGCGGACGAACCGCTCGGTGTGCGCGGTGACCGGTTCGGTCATGTCACCGCCGGGCGGGGACACGGCTCCGACGACCGTGACCGATCCGACCCGGCCGCCCAGCGTCTCCACCGTGCCGGCGCGCTCGTAGAACGCGGCCAGCGCGGACGCCAGGTTCGCCGGGTACCCCTCCTCGGCCGGCAGCGCACCGGTGCGGGACGCCAGTTCGCGCAGCGCCTCCGCCCACCGGGACGTGGAGTCCGCGATGACGACCGTGTGGTAGCCCATGTCCCGGAAATGCTCGGCCACCGTGATGCCGGTGTAGATGCTCGCCTCGCGTGCCATCATCGGCATGTTCGACGTGTTGGCGATCACCACGGTCCGGTCGGCCAACGTGCCACCGGTACGCGGATCGGTCAGCGAGAACAGCTCGGCGACCACGTCGGCCATCTCGTTGCCCCGCTCGCCGCACCCCACGTAGACGATCACGTCGGCATCGCACCACTTCGCGAGCTGTTGCAGCAGCACGGTCTTGCCGGTGCCGAAACCGCCGGGCACCATCGCCGTCGCGCCGCGCAAGATCGGGAACAGCAGGTCGACGCCGCGTTGCCCGGTGTGCAGGGGCTCGACCGTCGTCCGGCGTGCGCGGTACGGCCGGGGCCTGCGCACCGGCCAGTCCACCGCCAGCCGCACCGGAGTCTCGCCGACGACGGCGACGGTGTCGTCCGCGGCATGCCGGCCCGGGTGGACCTCGGTGACGGTGCCGGACACACCGGGTGGCACCAGCACCCGGTACTCCACGCCCGCGGCGACCACACCGAGCAACTGTCCTTCGTAGACAGTGCTGCCGACGTGGACGGTCGGCTCGAAATCGCGGTCCGGCTCGCTGATCGAGTCGGTCGTCGCGCCGGTGCGCAGGAACGCCGGAGCAGTGGACAGCGGCCGCAGCAGGCCGTCGAACACGCCACGGAGCAGGTGCGGGCCCAGCCGGGCGGACAGTGGCTCGCCCAGCCCCATGGCCGGCATGCCGGGGGCGAGCCCGCCGGTGTACTCGTAGGCCTGGGCGGTCACGACGTCGTCGCGGACCGCGATCACCTCAGCCGGTATCCGGTCCGGACCCAGCTCCAGCAGCTCGTCCACGGCGACCGCGGGCAGCCCGTCGACTTCGACCAGCGGCCCGGACACCCGGCGGACCACGCCGGTGGTCACGGTGACCACAGCTTCGCGACGTCCGCGCCGAGCGCGTCGACAGCCGTGACGGCGATGGTCCGGGCGGACAGGTCCAACCGTCTGCCGGCGACCGTCGCGACGACACCGCCGTCCCGGGCGTCCGATACGACCGCGTCCGCGCCCAGCGCCGCGCGGGCGCGTGCGGCGAGCAGGGACCGCGTGGCGGGCCGGGCGCACCAGTGCGCGACACGTTCGGTGACACGGTCCCGCAGTTCGCGGTAGGCGTCGCTGGCGGCCCGCAGTTCCGCGGCCCGCGCCG
>DASZXM010000421.1:0-3684 GCA_035546415.1 Pseudonocardiaceae bacterium | reverse complement strand
GCACGCGATGCCCTCGGCCTGCAGCGCCTCCCGGTCCAGGCCGGGGTCACCGGTCGGGACCGGCGGGCGCTTGAGCACGAACCCGCCCTTCGCGCCGACCGGCACGATCACGGCGTTCTTCACGGCCTGTGCCTTCACCAGGCCGAGCACCTCGGTGCGGAAGTCCTCCCTGCGGTCCGACCAGCGCAGGCCACCGCGGGCCACCGGCCCGAACCGCAGGTGCACGCCCTCGAACCGGGGCGAGTACACGAAGATCTCGAACCGGGGGCGCGGCGCGGGCAGGTCGGGCACCTGCCGGGGGTCCAGCTTGACCGCCAGGTACGGCTTGGGTCTGCCGTCGTCCCGGACCCGGTAGTTGGTCCGCAGCGTCGCGTTGATCAGGCTCAGCAGGCTGCGCAGGATGCGGTCCG
Organism: Pseudonocardiaceae bacterium; assembly: GCA_035546415.1. Lineage (GTDB taxonomy): Bacteria > Actinomycetota > Actinomycetes > Mycobacteriales > Pseudonocardiaceae > DATEPR01. Next base: position 3,274 of record DASZXM010000421.1, on the reverse strand, counting down.
AGTCCAGGCTGGTGACCTCGTCGATCATCTCGGTGATCTCGGTGGTCAGCGCCGTCACGCGGGCGTCCCGGTCGGACTGCGCGAGCGACAGGTCGAACCGGGTCTCGAACAGCGTCACCAGGGCCTGGGCGATCCCGGTGTGCGCGAGGACGGCGTCCTCGATGTAGTCCTGGCTGTACGGCGTGCCCGCCTGCCGCAGGTACTTGGCGTACGCGCGCAGCACGGCCGCCTGCCGCCAGTCCAGGCCGGCACGCAGCACCAGTGCGTTGAACCCGTCCACCTCGGCGTCCCGGTTCCACGCGGCCGCGAACGCCTCCTGGAAGCGGACCCGGGCCCGGTCCAGGTCGGCGGCCATCGCATCCAGCACCGTCGGGTCGATGCGCAGACCGAAGTCGAAGATCCAACACGGGGTGCCGTCGTCGCGGCGGATCTCGTAAGGCCGCTCATCGACCACCTCGCAGCCCATCCGCTGCAACACCGGCAGCACCTGGGACAGCGTCACCCGCACACCCGCCAGATACAGCTTGAACCGCCGCTCCCCCGGCTCGGCGTCGGCCGGCAGGTAGAACTGGGTGTCCAGGTCGCCGTCGGCCGGCAGGGCCTGCAGGCGCCGCAGGTCGGCCAGGCCCTCCTCGGCGCCGAAGTCCTCCTTGTAGGCCTCCGGGAACGCGGAGGCGAAACGCAGGCCCTGTTCGGCGGCGGTCTCGGAGGTGATCGGGTGGCCGCCCGCCTCGTGCTGGGCGTGCCACTCGGCCAGCAGGGCGTCCACCATCAGGTCGTCCCAGCTGCGCACGGCGTCGGCGAGCCGCTGCTGCAGCGCGGACTGGTCGGGGTCGACCTGGTCGGCCGGGTCGGTGTGCACCATGAAGTGCACGCGCGCCACCTCGGTCTCGCCGACCCGGGCGCTGTACTCCAGGTGCGTGCCGCGCAACTCGGACAGCAGCACGTCCTGCATCGCCAGGCGCGTGGTCGTCGTGTAGCGGTCCCGCGGCAGGTACACCAGGCAGGAGAAGAAGCGGCCGTACGGGTCACGGCGCATGAACAGCCGCAGCCGGCGCCGGTCGGCCAGCGCGAGCACACCGGTCGTCGTCTCGTACAGCGACTGGGTGTCGGTGGACAGCAGTTCCGGCCGCGGGTAGTTCTGGATGACGTCCAGCATCTTCTGGCCGGAGTACGACTCCATCGGGAAGCCCGCGCGGTGGATGACCTCGCGGACCCGGCGCTCGATCACCGGGATGTCCAGCACGTCCTCGTACAGCGCGGCACTGGTCAGCACGCCCAGGAACCGGTGTTCGCCGTTGACCTCGCCGTGCTCGTCGAACGTCTTGACGCCCACGTAGTACGGGTAGGCCGAGCGGTGCACCGTGGACGGCGCGCTGGCCTCGGTCAGCACCAGCAGCCGCGGCGCCAGCGCGTGCGCTGCCGCGTCCGGGCCCGCGGTGAGGCTGCGCGCGGCCAGGCTGTCCTGCCGCAGCACACCCAACCCCGACGCCAGCAACGCGCGTAGCGCCGGCTCACCGGCCGACTCCGGGTCGGTGACCACCTCGTACTGGCGGTACCCGAGGAACGTGAAGTGGTGGTCGGCCAGCCAGCGCAACAGATTCGCACCGTCGCTGACCTCCTGCCGGGACAGCGGCGGTGGGTCGGACTCCAGGCTGTCGGCCAGCGTCCGCGCCATGATGATCATCTTGTCGGTGTCCTCGAACACCTCGCGGACGTCGTGCAGCACGGCGACCAGCCGGGTCTCCAGCTCACGGGCCCGAGCCGGGTCGGTGATCAGGTCGACCTCGATGCTCATCCACGACTCGACGTTGCTGTTCGGCGGCGGGCTGTCCGGATCGACGGTGGGCAGCACGTCCAACAGGTCACCGCTGATCGACCGCCGCACCACCACGATCGGGTGCACCACGCGCTGCACGCCGATGCCACTGCGCCCCAGCTCGGACACCACGGAGTCCACCAGATAGGGCATGTCGTCGGTGACGACCTGCACGACCGTGGTCGGGCAGTCCCAGCCGTCCTCGCCGAGTGTCGGATTGATGACACGGACCGCGGGACGACCCGCGATGCGCTGTCGCGCGAGGCGGAAGTTCGACCGCACCGCCCCCAGCAACTGCTCGGGGACGTCATCCATGACTTCCTCGGGCGGCAGGTAGCGGTAGTAGAGACGGACCAGGTCCGCGTACTCGGGATCGAGTCGCGCGGCCCTGTCGACCACATCGTCGCGGATCTGTTCTGGGGTCATCGACTTCGCGTCGATCGCTGCGCCGGCCATGCTGAGGGTTGTTGTTCCTACTCTGTTCAGCCAGATCTGTGCCGCTGGCTGGTCCTGTCGTGGTGGCACGTCCTTGTGCCCGGTCGGCGCCCACAGTAACTCCCCCGCATCACACCCGTCGGCGCGCGGCCGAAGACGCCGCACTTGATCGAAATCATGATCGAGCAAGAAAAAACGCGGTGTCGCGGTCGCTGCGACATCGCGAGTGGGTGACTTCGGCGCGGATTCGCGGAGCGGGTGGGGTGGGTCGGCCGGGTCGGAGCGTTGGGTTGGAGCGGTTGGGTTGGAGCGGTTGGGGTGATCCGGTCCGGTCGGGTCGGTCGCGGCGGGCCGGTCGGGTTGGTCGGCCGGGCGGGCGGGTCGGTCAGGTCAGGTCGTCTGTCGGGTCCCAGCGGGTGGTGTGCCAGCGGGAATCACCGAGGTGGGTGTCGCCGCGGTGGCGGGCCGGTCCGGCGTAACCCGGCTCGTCACCGACGGCCGGATCGAGCCCGACCGACCCGGCCAGCGGCGCCGGTAAGCTCGTCGGCCCAGGTAGCGACTGTTCCTGTCCCAGCGGGTTCTGCCGGGCTTCGTTGGTGTCCTGGGCGGTCTGGTAAGCCATCAGCGCTTCGGTCAACAGGTCGGCCAACTGCACCGATCTGCGCCGTTTCCCACCGGCACGCGGCTGCTCCGGCGCGCGGGCGACGTCCGGCCGCGCCGGCTTGTCGACGGTGTCGGCCGGGTCGGCGGGCGGTGGCACCGGGACCGGCTGCGCGGCCATCGGCGAGGGTGGCACGGGCAGTTCGTGACGCCGGTAGCGCAGCGGCACCCACGTGCCGTCGCCGACCGGGCCGTCGTCCGGGCGGGTTGCGTCCGGGCGGGGTGGCTCAGGGGCTGCCGGTTCGGCGGTTGTCGGCTCGGCGGCTGTCGGCTCGGGGGCTGGTGCTGCCGTGGGTGGCAGGGGTTCGAGATGGTCGATGTCGTCGAAGGAGACGATGCGCGGCGCGGGTTCGACGGGCG
>DASZXM010000420.1:0-2987 GCA_035546415.1 Pseudonocardiaceae bacterium | reverse complement strand
CGGACGACCACCACGGCGGGCCGCTGGGCCGCCGCCGACCGCGCCGACTCGTACGCCGCGGCCAGGCCGTCCGCCGAGTCCACTGTGTACACGGCGCAGCCCAGTGCCGCCGCGTGCGCCGCGAAGTCGACCCTCGGCGGCGCGGGCCGGGTCGTGCGGCAGTCGGCGTACATGTTGTTGAACGGCGTGCCGCCCTGGCCCTCCTGCAGGCGGGCGATCACCGCGTAACCGTCGTTGTCGCACACCACCGCGACGAACCCGTGTCCGGCGAACGCCGCCGAGAACAGCTCCGAGTTCGACATCAGGTACGAGCCGTCGCCCAGCAGTGTCGTGACCACGCCGCCGCGGGCCATCGCAGCACCCCAGGCGCCGGCCAGTTCGTAGCCCATGCACGAGAAGCCGTACTCGACGTCCATCGTCGGCGTGCCGCCCGTCGCCCGCCAGCCGCCGATCAGCTCGCCCGGTAGGCCGCCGGACGCGGTCATCACGTAGTCGTCCGGTCCGGACAGGTCGTTCACCACGCCCACGACGTGCGCGTACGTGCCCGTCTTCGCACGCAGACCGTCGACGTAGGCGTCCCACCGGGCGCGTTCGGCTGCCGCGCGCGCCGACCAGTCCGGGTCGGCCCGCCAGCCCGCCAGTGCCGTGTCCAGTTCGGTGATGCCTTCCAGCGCGTCGCCGACCAGGGCGAACGAACCGTGCTTCACCGCGTCGAAGCGGGCCGCGTTCAGGGCGACGATCCGCACGTCCGGGGAGAACACCGTCCACGACGCCGTGGTGAAGTCCTGCAGCCGGGTGCCCACGGCCAGGACCACGTCGGCCTCGGCCGCGACCGCGTTCGCCGAACTGGACCCGGTGATGCCCAGCGGCCCGGCGTGCAGCGGGTGGTCGTGGCGGACCAGGGTGCGCCCGGCCGTCGTCTCGGTGACGGGGATGCCGTGCCGTTCGGCGAAGGCCACAGCCGCCGCGGTCGCACCCGAATAGCGCACGCCGCCGCCCAGCACCAGCAGCGGACGGTGGGACGCGCGCAGCCGGTCGGCCGCGGCGGCGAGTGCCCTGCGGTCCGGCCGGGGCCGGGGGACGACGTGCGTGACCGGCTCGAACAGCGCGTCCGGGAAGTCGAACGCCTCGGCCTGGACGTCCTGCGGCAGCGCCAGGGCCACCGGGCCGCAGTCGGCCGGGTCGGTCAGCACCCGCGCTACCTGGGGGAGTGTCGCGATCAGCTGTTCGGGCCGGGTGATCCGGTCGAAGTAGCGGGTGACCGCGCGGAACGCGTCGTTGACCGAGGCACCCGGGTCGCTGAAGTGCTCCACCTGTTGCAGCACCGGGTCCGGCGCCCGGTCGGCGAACGTGTCACCGGGGAGCAGCAGCAGCGGCAGCCGGTTGGCGTGCGCGACGCCGGCCGCCGTGACCAGGTTCAGCGCGCCCGGGCCGATCGACGTCGTCACCACGCCGACCTGCCGGCGGTCGGTGGCCTTCGCATAGCCGACGGCCGCCAGCGCCATGCCCTGCTCGTTCTGGCCCCGCCACACCGGAAGCTCCGACTCCGCCAGGGCCGTGCCCAGGCCCAGGACATTGCCGTGGCCGAAGATCGCGAACACCGCGGGGAACAGCGGCGCCACCGAGCCGTCCAGCAGTTCGGTGCGCTGCGCCGCCAGCCAGCGCACCAGTGCCTGTGCCGTCGTCAGCCGCACGGCGTCGCCTCCTCGTGCCTTCAGCTCCTGGTGAACGGCAGCCGTGGGTCGACCTCCTCGGCTGCCCAGGTGTCCCGGATCCACGCGTGCCTCGGGTCGTCGCTGAACAGCCACACCCGTTCGGAGTCCGGTCCGGCCATCACGTTCAGGTAGTACATGTGGTAGCCGGGCGGTGCCATCGACGGGCCGTGGTAGCCGTGCGGGATCAGCACCACGTCACCGCTGCGCACCTCCCGCACCACGTCGATCTCCCGGCCCTCGCCGGACGTGTAGACCCGCTGGTAGCCGACGCCGTGCGCGCCGGAGATCTCGAAGTAGTAGATCTCCTCCAGACGGCGTTCGGTCGCCGTGTGCTCGTCGTGTTTGTGCGGCGGGTACGACGACCAGTTGCCGCCCGGCGTGAGCACCTCGACGGCGATCAGCTTGTCCGCGTCGAACGTCTCCGGCGTGCAGAAGTTGTTCACCTGGCGACTGGCCCGCCCGGCGCCGCGCAGTTCCACCGGCACGCCGTCGACCGGGCCGTAGCGCGGTTCCAGTCGCTTGTCGGCCCTGGCCGAGGGCAGCGCGAACCGACCGCCGCCGGCCGTCGTGACCGTGGCCGTCGACCCGATCGGGACGTACGCGAAGTCGCTCGGACCCGCGAACACGTCCGCGCGGCCGGTCAGCGTGAACTCGGCGTCCCCGCAGGTCACCACACAACCACCGGACAGCGGCAGCACCACTGTCTCCTGCGAACCCGTGTCGAACCCGACCGACTCACCCGGCGCCAGATCGACCACCCGCAGCCCGCAGTAGGTCCAGCCGGCCGATTCCGGTGTCACGTCGACGACATTCATGTGGTCGCCGTCTCCGCCGGATCGACCGGGTACTCGGCCTCACCGGCCGTCGGGCGCTCCAGTTCGTGGCTCAGCTCGTCCAGTTCGGCGCCACCGGCCATCAACCGGACCAGTTCGTCGCGGGCGATGTCCGACTTGCCGAAGTTGCCGAGGCTGCGGCCCCGTTTCAGCACCACGAACCGGTCACCGACCGGGTAGGCGTGATGCGGGTTGTGCGTGATGAAGATGACCCCGAGACCCAGCTCCCTGGCCTGGGCGATCCGGCGCAGCACCACGCCGGCCTGTTTCACGCCCAGCGCCGACGTCGGCTCGTCCAGGATCAGCAGGCGGGCGCCGAAGTGGATGGCGCGGGCGATCGCGACCGACTGGCGCTCACCGCCGGACAGCGTGCCCACCGCCTGGTCCGGGTCGCGCACGTCGATGCCCATCGCGCCGAGTTCCTTGCTGGTCAGCTCCT
>DASZXM010000419.1:0-2087 GCA_035546415.1 Pseudonocardiaceae bacterium | reverse complement strand
GTAGTCCCACTGGAACCGGCGCAGGTCGTCCCGCAGTCGGGGCGGCAGCGCGGACCAGTCCACCAGCCCGCCGTACAACTGGGTCGCCGCGACGGCCGCGAGCACGGCCCGACGGGCCGGGATCTCGTCACCGGCCGCCGTGCGCACTCCGACCGCCCGGCCGCGCCGCAGCACCACCGACCGGACCGGGTCGCCGCAGCGCACGGTGCCGCCGTGCGCCTCCAGCCGGCGCACCAACGCGGCCGTCAACTCCGCCGACCCGCCCTCGGGCACCGGCCACCCGTGGTCGTGCGCCAGCATCGCCAGCAACCAGCCGAACACCGAACTGCCGGCGGACTCGGGCATCAGGTCCGCGTGCAGCGAACACCCGGCCAACAGCAGCCCGCCGGGGCCGGTGAACTCCTCCTCCAGCAACCGGCGGGTCGGCAGCATCATGAACCGGGCGAACCGCAGCAGGCCGGGCACGCCGAGCTTCGTGGCCAGGCGGACACCGGAACGCACCGGGGGAAACGGCACGAACAGCGAGTCCAGCAGATGCGGGCCGATCTGGCGCCACAGCCCGTACAGGCGGCGCCACGCCGCCCCGTCACCCGCACCCAACGCCTCCAGGCCCTCGGCCGTCCGATCGACGTCCCGGGACAGCACGGCCGCCCGGCCGTCGGCCAGCGGGTGGGCCAGCACCTGCGGCGCGTGCGACCACCGCAGGCCGTAGCGGGGCAGGTCCAGCGGCGCCATCGCGCGTGACACGGCCGCCAGCGGGTAGAACGCGCTGCAGTGGTCGCGGATGAAGCCGTCTGCCGGTCCGGGTCCGCTGCGCACGGCGCCGCCGGGTTCCGGCTGTTCCTCGCACACCACCACCCGCCACCCGGCGTCGGCCAGCACGTTGGCCGCCACCAGGCCGTTGGGCCCGGCGCCGACGACCACGGCGTCCGGCGTACCCACCCCAGTCGCTGTCACTCCGGTCGAGTACCCAGGCCGCCGAACGGCAACCCGGTTACCGGGAATGATCCGTTTCACCTCCGGCCTCTCCGGGTAGCCAGCCCCCGGTGAACGACTCAGGAGGTGGGCGGTGGCCAGGCCGGATGTCGGTGACACGAACGTCCTCGGTGCACTCGATCGACGGGTGCCGACCTCCTTCATCTGGTCGCTGACCCTGCTGGCCACGCTCGGCGGCTTCCTCTTCGGCTACGACACCAGCAACATCGGCTCCGCGCTGAACTTCGTGCCCTACGACCTGTCCGGGTTCGCGCTCGGCTACCTGGTCTCCGGTGCGTCGCTGGGCGCCGCGGTCGGCGCGATCATCGCCGGCCCGCTGACCGACCGGCTCGGCCGCAAGTCCCTGCTGGTGGCCGACGCGGGCATCTACGCCGTCGGCGCGCTGCTGTCCGCGGTGACCCCGAACGCCGCCGTGCTCCTGGTCGCACGCACCCTGATCGGCCTGGCGATCGGCGCCGACTCGGCGATCGCCACCGCGTACATCGCCGAGTACGCGCCGAGCAACCGCCGTGGCTCGCTGTCCATGTTGCAGCAGTGGATGATCACCGTCGGCATCCTGGTCGCCTATCTGGTGGCGCTGCTCATCTACAAGGTGATGCCGGGCAGTGCGGGCACGGTCGACTGGCGGTTGATCCTCGGTCTGGGCGCGGTGCCCGCGCTGGTCGGTGTCGTGCTGCGCAGCCGGATGCCGGAGTCGCCGCGGTGGCTGCTGCGCCAGGGCCGGTACGAGGACACCCGGCACGCGTTCGCCAAGCTGGGCATCGACGTGTCGCTGGACAACGTCGAACGCACGGCACAGGAACTCGACGAGGCCGACCGCAGGGCGGAACGGCGCACCAACTGGACGGCAGGCGTGCGGCGGGCGCTGTTCGTGGTGTGCGTGTTCTTCGTGTTCCAGCAGATCACCGGGATCAACGTGCCGCTGTACTACGGCCCGCACCTGCTCGGCCCGCTGTTCCAGGGCGGCGCGGGCGGCAAGGTCGCCGAGACGGTCTCCGGCGTGGAAGTCACGGCTTTGATGACGGCGGTCAACGTGGCGGCGACGTACCTGGCGTTCCGCTACATCGACCGGATCGGCAGGCGGAAACTGG
>DASZXM010000418.1:0-2042 GCA_035546415.1 Pseudonocardiaceae bacterium | reverse complement strand
CCGTTCGCCGTCGCGACGGCTCACTTGGTGATGGGCGCGAACTCGGGTCCGGTCTCGGCGAGTTCGGGGTCCACCTTCGTGAACAGCGGAGTGGGCTTGGCCAGCGGCCGGCCGACCTCGATCGGCACCGACTCCCAGCGCGCCTTCTCCTTGGTGTAGTCACCGGTGATCACCGGGAAGCTGCGGCCCTCGACGTCCAGGTCGTCGACCTCGCGCAGTTCCGGCTGCACCGCCCACGTGCCCTCGCCGCCCAGTGCCGCGTAGACCTGCTGCGCGGAGTGCGGCAGGAACGGCGTGAACAGCGTGTTCACATCGGACACGACCTGCAGCGCGGTGTGCAGGATGGTGTCCCGGCGCTCCGGGTCGTCCTTGCGCTTCCACGGCTCCTGGTCGGACAGGTACTTGTTGGCGGCCTGCGCCACGCGCATCGTCTCACCGATCGCGGCACGGAACCGGTTGCGCCGCAGGTTGTCGCCGACGGTGTCGAACGCCTTGCGCGCCAACGCCTTCAGGTCCTCGTCGGCCTGCTGGATCCGCGTCGGCGCCGGGACGGCCCCGACGTTGCGGTGCGCCATCGAGATGGACCGGTTGACCAGGTTGCCCCACTCGTTGGCCAGCTCGAAGTTGACCCGGCGGACGAACTCGTCCCACGTGAAGTCGACGTCCTGCGTCTCCGGGCCCGCGGCCGAGATGAAGTAGCGCAGGCTGTCCGGACCGAACTCCTGCAGGAAGTCCCGCAGGTAGATCACCGTGCCCCGGGACGTGGAGAACTTCGACCCGCTCATGGTGAGGAACTCGCTGGACGCGATCTCGGTCGGCAGGTTCAACGTGCCGTACGGGCCCGGCTCGCCGCCGTGGTCGCCCGCGCCGTTCTGGCCGAGCAGCAGCGCGGGCCAGATCTGGGCGTGGAACGTGATGTTGTCCTTGCCCATGAAGTAGACCATCCGGGCGTCCGGGTCGTTCCACCACTTCCGCCACGCGTCCGGGTCACCGGACCGGCGCGCCCACTCGACGCTCGCCGAGAAGTAGCCGATCACGGCGTCGAACCACACGTAGAACTTCTTCAGCGGCTGGTCGCGCCACCCGTCCAGCGGGATCGGCACGCCCCAGTCCAGGTCCCGAGTGATCGGCCGGGGCCGCATGTCGTCCAGCAGGTTCTGGGTGAACTTCAGGACGTTGGGTCGCCAGTCGGTCTTCGTGGCCAGCCACTTGCCGAGGCTCTCGGTGAACGCCGGCAGGTCCAGGAACAGATGTTCGGTGTCGATGAACTTCGGCGTCTCGCCGTTGATCCGCGACTTCGGGTTGATCAGGTCGATCGCGTCGAGCTGGTTGCCGCAGTTGTCGCACTGGTCGCCGCGGGCGCCGTCGTAACCGCAGATCGGGCAGGTGCCCTCGATGTAGCGGTCGGGCAGCGTACGACCGGTGCTCGGGCTGATCGCGCCCTTGGTGGTCTTCGGCAGGATGTACCCGTTGCGGTTGAGCGCCAGGAAGATCTGCTGCGTCACCTCGCGGTGGTTGCCGGTCGTGGTGCGCGTGTACAGGTCGTAGGTGACCCCCAGGTCGCGCATGTCCTCGGCGATGACCCGGTGGTACTTGTCCGCGGTCTGCTGCGGGGTGAGGCCTTCCTTGTCCGCCTGTACCAGGATCGGGGTGCCGTGCTCGTCGCTGCCGGACACCATGAGCACGTCGTGGCCGGACATCCGCATGTACCGGGCAAAGAGGTCCGAAGGAACTCCGATACCGGAGACGTGGCCGATGTGGCGGGGGCCGTTGGCATAGGGCCAGGCCACCGCCGTCAACACGGGGGTGCTCATGTCGTCCTAGCCTACGGATGGCAGGCGCCCGCCTGCTAACCGGATTGAACGCGGAGTTAGTGCGATGTCGGCGACACGGCTGCTGGTGCTGGGCGTGGTGCGGATGTACGGCCAGGCGCACGGCTACCAGGTGCGCCGTGACCTGCTGTCCTGGGCGGCCGACCAGTGGGCGAGCGTGCAGCCCGGGTCGATCTACCACGCCCTGAAGAAGCTGGCCAAGGACCGGCT
>DASZXM010000417.1:0-8023 GCA_035546415.1 Pseudonocardiaceae bacterium | reverse complement strand
CCCGACGAGACCGACGACCAGCAGCACCACGTGCTGCTGGCACCACACCTGGTGGTGCGGCAGTCCGGCTGATCGATCCCTACGACAAAGGAGTCGTCATGTCCCGCATGACCCGTCCCCTTGCCGGCGCCGCCACGCTGGCCGTCGCTGCACTGCTGGCCGCAGGATGTGGCAGCGGCTTCACCAGCTCGTCGCAGCCCAGTCAGAAATCCGGTCCGGCGAGCCTGCAGATCCTCATCGCGTCCTCCGGTGACGCGGAAACCGCCGCCGTCAAGCAGGCCGCGGCCGGGTGGGCCAGCAGCAGCGGCAACAAGGCCACCGTGATCCCGGCACAGGACATCGACCAGCAACTCGGGCAGGCCTTCGCCGGCGGCAAGCCACCGGACGTCTTCTACCTGGACGCCGCCAAGATCGCCGACTACGCCAGTGTCGGCGCGCTGTACGCGTACGGCAACCGGATCACGGACGTGAACGACTTCTATCCCTCGCTGCGCACGGCGTTCACCTACCACGGCACCCTGTACTGCGCGCCGAAGGACTTCTCCACGCTCGGCCTGGAGATCAACACCACGATGTGGCAACAGGCCGGGCTGACCGCCGCGGACATCCCGACGACGTGGGACCAGCTGCGGAGCGTCGCGCAGCGGCTCAAGGCCAAGGGCATGGTGCCGCTCGCGGTGAGCCCGACGCACGACCGGATCGACGCGTTCATCGCGCAGGCCGGCGGCCACATCCTCAACCAGGCCGGCAAGCCGGACGCGAACACGCCGCAGAACACGCAGGCCCTGACGTACGTGCAGGGGCTGCTCAAGGACGGCCTGATGAAGTACTCGTCCGCACTGGACACCGGCTGGGGCGGCGAGGCGTTCGGCAAGGGCAAGGCGGCCATGACGATCGAGGGCAACTGGATCGAGGGCGCCATGAAGACCGACTACCCGACGGTCAAGTACCGGATCGTGCCGCTGCCCGCCGGTCCCGCCGGTGCCGCCACGCTGGAGTTCACCCAGTGCTGGGGCATCAGCGCGAAGAGCCAGCACCACGACCAGGCCGTCGCGTTCGTCAACGCCATGACGACCGCCCAGCAGGAGCTGAGCTTCGCCAAGGCGTTCGGTGTGATCCCGTCCCGCCAGTCCGCCCAGGCCCAGTACGTGCGGCAGTTCCCGACCGACAAGGCGTTCCTGGACGGCACGGCCCACGCGATGGGCCCGGTGAACGCGGCGAAGGTCACCAGCGTGCTGTCCGACTACGACACCCAGCTCACCCAGCTGGCCACCCAGTCGCCCAGCGCGATCCTGTCGCGGTTGCAGCAGAACCTGACCTCGGCGATGGGCAGCTGACCATGGTGGCGACGACGGCGGCCGCTCCTGAGGCGGCCGCCCGGCCCCGCTCCCGGAAGCGGAAGCGGAGCTGGCGCGAGGCGCTCACCGGCTGGCTGTTCGCCGGGCCGGCCGTCGTGATGCTCCTGTTGTTCATGCTGGTGCCGATCCTGATGGCGCTGTGGGTCAGCCTGACCAAGTGGACCGGGCAGGGCAGCCCGTTCACCACGAGCGTGCCGTTCGCCGGTGTCGGCAACTACACGGACCTGCTGGTGCGTCCCGGCCTGGAGCGGGACGACTTCATGACCAGCATCCGGAACATCTTCTACTACGTGCTGTGCGTCGTGCCGCTGCAGACGGCGTTCGCGTTGTTGCTGGCACTGGTGGTGAACCAGCGGCGGTTGAAGGGCAGGAAGTTCTTCCGCACGGCGTTCTACTTCCCGTCGGTGACCAGCTCGGTCGCGATCAGCATCGTGTTCCTGTTCATGTTCACCGGTGGCGGCGCGATCAACTCGGTGCTGTCGTTCTTCGGCATCCGCGGCCCGTCCTGGTTCAACGACTCCAACGGCGTGCTGCACATCCTGCTGGGCGCGGTCGGCCTGGTCGACCCGGCCAACCCGCCTGCCGCGCTCGCCGACCACGGCGTGCTCGGACTGTCCTGGTGGGACTGGCTGTCCGGGCCGAGCGTGGCGATGTGCGCGATCATCGGCCTGGTCGTGTGGACGACGTGCGGCACGTTCATGCTGCTGTTCCTGGCCGCGCTGCAGGACCTGCCGGTGGCGGTCGAGGAGGCCAGCCTGCTGGACGGCGCGAACGCGTGGCAACGGTTGTGGCGCGTCACGATCCCGCAGCTGAAGCCGACCATGTTCCTCGTCCTCACGCTCGGCCTGATCGGCTCGTGGCAGGTGTTCGACCAGATCTACATCATGAGCCAGGGCGGGCCGGACAAAACCACGCTCAGCCCGGCGTACGAGTCGTACGTCGCCGGCTTCGGCGACCAGAACTACCCGGCGGGTGCGGCGATGTCGTTCGTGCTGTTCGCGATCATCGTGCTGATGACCGTGGCGCAGCGCTGGTTCCTCGGCCGGCGGAAGGGCGAGCGCACGTGAAGTGGCGGAAGCTGTGGCGGACCGCCGGCATGGTGGTGCTGATCGCGTTCGCCGTCGTGTTCCTCTACCCGTTCGTGATCCAGATCGCCGGGTCGTTCAAGTCGGAGGCGGGAGCGGCGAACGACCCGTTGTCCCCGATCCCGCACCCGTTCACGATCGCGGCCAGTTTCGCCAAGCTGTTCAACGGCACCACCGACTTTCCACTGTGGACCCTGAACTCGGTGATCGTGACGGTGTCGGTCACGGCGGGTCGCGTGCTGTTCGACTCGCTGGCCGGCTACGCACTGGCCCGGCTGCGGTTCCCCGGCAGGCGGGTGCTGTTCGCCTTCGTCATCGCCGTGCTCGCCGTGCCGCCGGTCGTGCTGCTGATCCCGAGGTTCCTGGTGCTCAACCAGTTGGGCATCTACGACACGTACAGCGCGATGATCCTGCTGCTGGTCGCGGACGCCAGCGGCGTGTTCATCATGAAGCAGTTCTTCGAGTCGGTCCCGGTGAGCGTGGAGGAGGCAGCGCGGATCGACGGGGCCAGCACGTTCCGGATCTACTGGTCGGTGGTGCTGCCGATGGCGCGGCCCGCCCTGATCACCCTGACCATCCTGGCCTTCCAGGCGTCGTGGAACGAGTTCACCAACATGCTCGTGTCCGTGCAGAGCCCGAGCCTGTACACACTGCCGCGCGGCCTGGCCGACCTGGTCAGCGGGTCGCTGGGCGCGGGCACGCAGTACCCGCTGAAGCTGGCGGCGGCCCTGTTGGCCACCGTGCCGGTGGCGATCGTCTTCGTCGTGTTCCAGCGGTACTTCGTGCGCGGCGCCAACGAGGGCAGCGAGCGTGGCTGAGTCGTCCGTCACACGAGTTGCCGGTTGACACAAGTCGCGCTATCCTGACGGCGATCCTCGCGGATGTAGGCACGCTCCGATGCCCCCCGAGGAACACTTCTCGGCCAGCGAATCAGCCGGAACACGCGCGCACCGCGCTGTTTCCCGCCATGTCCACGGCCGTGATCCGACACGCCTTCAGGAGGCCTATCCCATGAACGACTTTCCCGTATCCGGAATCGTTGACCTACAAGAGAAATCCGGTTTTCTGCGCACGGACGGCCATGCCGCGTCCGCAGCCGACGTCTTCGTGCCGCTCGCCCTCGCCCGCCGCCACGGTCTGCGCACCGGCGACCTCGTCACCGGAACCGCGGGCGGCGAACGCAAAGGCAAGCACGACCCGCTGGTCGGCGTGGACACCGTGAACGGTGCCGCACCCGGCCGGACCCGCCCCCACTTCGCCGACCTGACGCCGCTGTACCCGAACGAGCGGCTGCGGCTGGAAACCGAGCCACACGCCCTGACCACGCGGGCGATCGACATCGTCATGCCCGTCGGCAAGGGCCAGCGCGCGCTGATCGTCGCACCACCCAAGGCGGGCAAGACATCCGTGCTCCAGGCGATCGCCGAAGGCATCAACCGCAACCACCCGGAATGCCTGCTGATGGTGGTGCTGGCCGGCGAACGGCCCGAAGAGGTGACCGACATCCGCCGGTCGGTCCAGGGCGAGATCATCGCGTCCACGTTCGACCACTCGCCCGCCGAACAGACGGCGGTCGCCGAACTGGCCATCGAACGGGCCAAACGCCTCGTCGAACTCGGCAACGACGTCGTCGTCCTGCTCGACTCCATCACCCGGCTCGGCCGGGCGTACAACCTGGCGGCCCCGGCGTCCGGCCGCATCCTCACCGGCGGCGTCGACTCGTCGGCCCTGCTGCCGCCCAAGCGGTTCCTGGGCGCCGCCCGCAACGTGGAACAGGGCGGCTCGCTGACCATCTTCGCCACGGCTTTGGTGGAAACCGGCTCGGCGGGCGACTCGCTGATCTTCGAGGAACTCAAGGCGACCGGCAACGCCGAACTCAAACTGGACCGCGGCCTGGCCGCCCGCCGCGTGTTCCCGGCCATCGACGTGGAACGCTCCGGCACCCGCCGCGACGACCTGCTGATCTCACCTCGCGAACTGGCCGCGGTCCGCACCCTGCGCCGCGCGCTGGCCAGGTCCGATCAGGGTGCCGACATCCTCCTGGACGGCCTGCGCAAGACCCGCACCAACGCCGAGTTCCTCACCCAACTGAGCGGCCCGACGGCCCAGGCCGCCTGAGGCGCGTCCCACGGCCTCAGCCGACGGCTGACTTCAGCCAGTTCTCCAGCAGGTGGGCGCCGGCGTCGCCGGACTTCTCCGGGTGGAACTGGGTGGCGCACAGGGGGCCGTTCTCCACTGCCGCGACGAAGTCCTCGCCGTGGTGGGCGTACGTGACCAGCGGGGCCGGCAGGGGGGCCGTGTCGGTGAGTTCCCACGTGCGGGCCGCGTACGAGTGGACGAAGTAGAACCGGGCGTCGGCCGGGAGGCCGGCGAACAGAGCCGAGCCGTCCGGGACGCGGACCGTGTTCCAGCCCATGTGCGGCAGGACGTCCGCCGACAGCCGGTCCACCGTGCCCGGCCACTCCGCGCATCCCTCGGTCTCGATGCCGTGCTCGACGCCGCGCGCGAACAGGATCTGCATGCCCACGCAGATCCCCAGGACCGGACGGCCACCCGCGAGACGGCGGCCGATGATGCGCTGGCCGTGCACCTCGTCGATGCCGGCCATGCACGCCGCGAACGCGCCCACGCCCGGCACCACCAGGCCGTCGGCCTCCAACGCCGTGTGGAAGTCGGCCGTCACCTCGACGTCGGCACCGACGCGGCGCAGCGCGCGCTCAGCGGACCGGAGGTTGCCGGAACCGTAGTCCAACACGACGACACGAGGCACGCACCCAGGTTACCCGGCGATCCCGTCCCCACCGGCCGGGCGTCAGCGCAGGAAGGACCGCACCGCCGACGCCAGGCACTGCGGGTCCAGGCCGTGTGCCGCGTCGTGGTCCTCCGGCGTGCCGTACATGCGCACCTCGAACTCGCGGCTCACGCCCAGGGACAGCACCCGGTGCGGCACGTCCTCCAGCGCCGCATTCACCAGGTACGCCGACGTCCCCGCCAGGTACGGCTCCACCAGGACCACGTCCGGCCGGTCGCCGGCGAGCACCGCCGCGCGCAGGCCCTCGCCGTCCAGCGGTCGGGCGGTCGCCGTGTACGCGACCGTGACGTCCATCGTCTCCGTCGCCGCCAACACCCGGTCGAGCATCGGGCCGACCGCGAGCACCACGCCGCGCCTGCCGCGCCGCACCACCCGCACGCCGTCGCCGGGCACGGGGGCCGCGTTGGACTGCGCGGACAGTCGCACGTAGACCCGGTCGTCGCCGGCGATCGCCGCGCGCAGCAGGCGGTCCGCCTCGACCGGGTGGCCGGGGACGTGGATCGTCCAGTCCGGGAGCGTGTCGATCAGCGCCACGTCACCGGGTGACTGGTGGGTGCGGCCACCGGCGGACATGTCGTACGAGGCTCCGTAACTGACCAGCACCGCACCGACCGCCTGGTGGTTGAGGTCCAGTTTCACCTGTTCGAACGGCCGTTCCACCAGGAACGACGCGAACGTGTGCACCACCGGCCGCAAACCGGTCAGGGCCAGGCCGCCGGCGACGCTGACCAACAGTTGCTCGCGGATGCCCACGTTGACCACCCGGCCCGGGTGCTTGGCGGCGGCCGGGGCGAACATGTCGGCCGAGATGTCGGCCAGGACGACCGTGACCCGCGGGTCGGTGTCCAGCACGTCGGTGACGGTGTGCGCGAACATCTCACGCATGGTGAGCGCGTCGGTCGTGGTCATCGCAGGGACGCCTTGTCCTCGGTCACGGCCACGACCACGGCGGGCCGGCCGGGATGTGGTCGGGTGAACGCCTCGTACAACTCGTCGTGGTCGCGGCCGTCGACCGTGCTGGTCGCCCAGCCCTCCACCGCGAACCGGCGGGCGATGCCGCCCGGCCAGCCGTAGGTCGCGCTGGAGTTGTCCACGACCGCCACCGTCAACCGGTCCAGGCCCAGCCGCCCGGCCAGGGCCATCGCCTCGGCATTGCTGCCCTCGTCCAGTTCGGCGTCCCCGACCAGCACGACGACCCGCGGCCGGTGCCGCTCCTGGGCACGCAGGCCGATCGCGACGCCGACGGCGATCGGCAGACCATGGCCCAGCGAGCCGCTGCCGATCTCCGCGCCCGGCACCAGCACCCGATCCGGGTGCCGGCCCAGCGGGGACTCCCGGCCGGCCCAACCGGTCAGCAGGTCCGGATCGAGGATGCCCTTCGCGGCCAGGACGGCGTAGTAGGCGGCTGGTCCGTGGCCCTTGGACAGCAGGAAACGGTCCCGGTCCGGGTCGTCGAGGCGGTCCGGGCCGATGTCGAGAATCCGGTCGTACAACACCCACAGCACGTCCACCGTCGACGCGGCCGCCAGCGCGTGCTTCTCGTCACCGGTCATTCTGGCCATCAGCGCCGGCAGCGCGGCGTAGCCTGTGTCCGTCGTCGCGGTCATGGGCATGATCGTGCAACCTCCAGCTAGGTTGAGGTCAAGGGCGTAGACTCGACCCCGTGTCATCCCTCCCCGAGCAGCTGACCATCGGCCAGGTGGCCGAACGCAGCGGCGTCCCGCACACGGCACTGCGGTTCTACGAGGAGTCCGGCCTGATCGCCGCCGAACGCACCGCGGGCAACCAGCGCCGCTCTTCGAGGGCGGTGCTGCGGCGGCTGGCGTTCATCCGCACGGCACAACGGGTCGGGCTGAGCCTGGAACAGATCCGGGAGGCGCTGGCCGGCCTGCCCGGTGAGCGGCCGCCGAACAAGAGCGACTGGGCGCGGCTGTCCCGGTCGTGGCGCAGCGAACTGGACACGAGGATCGACGCGCTGCAACGGCTGCGCGACCGGCTGACGTCGTGCATCGGCTGCGGCTGCCTGTCCCTGCGGTCGTGCGCCCTGCACAACGCCGACGACGAAATGGCCCGGCTGGGCACGGGCGCGCTGAAACTGAAAGCGGCCAGCGAAGGCGGCATCGACTGACCGTTCGGGAAAAATGTCCCTGAACTGTCAGGGATCACTCCCCTAACGAATCCGTATGACGTCGCGATATCGGGCTGGAACGCTGAAATCCGCGCCGTCGACGGAGGTACCCCATGGGTGGGACCGGCCAGGTGACCAGGCCGCAGGTGAGCACTCAGGACCACCAGGCCACCCGATACCTGTGCGCGGCGGCGCACCTGGACAGCCGGTTCGCCGACCTGGCCATCCAGGAGTTCCTCGTCGAACCGCAGCGCGCGCTGCCGCCGTCGCCGGGGGTGGACGCGGCCGTGGTGTTGCGCGAAGCGGTCGCCGCGCGCACCAGGCGGCTGATGCGCGACTGGACGCTGCTGCTGCTCCTGATCGGGTTCGCGGTGTGCGCGCCGATCCCGGCCGTGCTGTGGTTCGGGTTCGGCATCGTGGTCTCGCTGCTCGGTGCCGGCGGTCGGCGCGGACGGGACGCGGTGATCCTGATCGGCGTCGCCGTGCTGGTGTGCGTCGTGCTGGCGTTCGGATCGCAACTGTCGGCGATGGGCGGTGCGCTGTCGGTACTGGCACCGAGCGGCATCGGGTTCGGGCCGGTGTCCATCACGCTGGGCATACTGGCGCTCGGTGTCCTGCTGGCCGACGAGATCGCCGTGTA
>DASZXM010000416.1:0-5854 GCA_035546415.1 Pseudonocardiaceae bacterium | reverse complement strand
TGGGGTGCCGACGAGCACATCGCGCTCGGTGGGCGGGAGCCAAGGCAGGTGGCCGCCGCGCTGGCCGGACGGTTGACGCGGCTGCCGTGGGCGATCCTCGGCGGCAGCACGGCGTGGGACCGGGAGGTTCTGGCCCGGCTGGCCGTGCTGCTGGACGCCGGGCTGATGTCCGATCTGGTCGGGATCGAGGTGCGCGGCGACCGACTGGTCGGGCTCAAGCCGACCGGTGGTGGCATGGTCGCCGAGATCGTCGGCAACGGGCCGACACAGGTCGCCACGCTGCGCACCGGGACGCTGGCGCTGCGAACGCCTCGGGCGGCGGCCGGCGTGCCGCGCAGCGAACTGCCGGTGGCGGCCGATCCGGACGTGACACGGGACGGCTTCGTGCCCGATGACGACTACGACGCACTCGACCGGGCAGCCGTCGTGGTCGGGGTCGGCCGGGGTGTCCCGCCCGACGAGTACGGCGCGCTGGAGCCGCTGCTGGCCGTGCTGGGCGCGGAACTCGGCGCCACCCGCAAGGTCACCGACGCGGGCTGGCTGCCGCACTCCCGGCAGATCGGCCTGACGGCGCGCAGCATCGCGCCGCGCCTGTACATCGCGATCGGCCTGTCCGGCAATCCGAACCACTCGGTCGGCGTGAGCCGCGCACACACCGTGCTCGCCGTCAACAGCGACCCGGCCGCCCCGGTCTTCGAGCACGCCGACATCGGCATCGTCGGCGACTGGCGGGCGGTCGTGCCGCTGCTGACTGCGGAGCTGGCGGCCCGTCAGCCCGCGTCGTAGGCGTTCCACGGCAACAGTTCGTACTCGTTCGCGCACGGGTTGCCGCGCGCGACGCGGTACTCCCCCGTCGTCAGGTCGACGATGCTGCTCATCGTCGTCTTTGTCGCCCGGATCGCGGAGCTGTCCGGCCTGGGGTGGCAGCACACCGCTTTCGGGTGGCCGGTGTGGTCGCTCATCGTCGCCGCGATCACCTTGCGCACGGCCGTGGAGTCGACGGCGTCCCGCGCCTGCCGCATGCCGCGCTCCAGCACGGGCAGCCGGTACAGCGAGTCGACCGACGACGGGCGGTAGCCGACGCCGATGGCGGCCGGAACGCCGTACTGGTAGTGGTTGCCGTGCACGAGGACGCCGTCGGCCGGGTAGCCCCAGGTGTGCCCGAGCGGCGTGGTCTCCAGGTCGACGGCGACGCCGTCGCGGTGGGTGAACAACAGGTTGGTGGCGATGTGCTGGTGGACGTCGAAGGGCACCTCGAGCGCCGCGCGCAGGGTGTCGCTGTCCAGGATCAGCCTGCGCAGCACCGGCTGGGGCACACCGATGGCGGCGCCGAACCGGCCGTCCAGCCCGTTGGCGTTGAGCGCCAGGCCGGTCGAGTTGACCCCCTGGCGGCCGATCTGGCCGGCCTCGACCTGCATGATGACGGTCGGCTTGGGCGGCTGCACGATCCGCAGCATCAGCGTCGTCGGCTCGGTGCCGGCCCGCCAGTCCCAGTTCTGTCCACAGTAGACGTGCCCGTCACCGGTCGCGTCCGGCAGCAGCGCGAACGACGAGCAGCCCTCGACCTGGCCGAAGGCGGAGTCGCGGGCCCGGACGATCTCACCGCGTGCGTTGAGCGCGAGAATCTCGTCCGGATCGACGCCCGCGCCCTCGGCGACGCCGTCCATCTCCTCCACCAGGTGTGGCGCCACCGCTTCGACGACCGGCCGCCACATCCGCGCCGCCGTCAGCACCGCCGGCCAGTCCAGTCCGGACGATGCCGCGAACGCCTCCCGGTAGTACCCGATCGACAGGGCGATCTCGGCACGGGCGGCCGCACCGTACGCACGGCCGCGCTCCCCCGGCGGACCACTGATCTCGACGAGCCGGATGGTGCTCATGCAGACCTCCTCGCAGGTGAGCCGCTTCCGAGCGCGATGGTAGTACTTGCTGCCGAGTGCTGATATTCCGTAGTATTCACTACCAACACGAGGAGGTCGCATGGTCCACGTCGAAGCGGCACCCGAGGACGTCGGCATGTCCACGGAGCGCCTGCGGACCGTGACCCGCCTGGTGCACGGGTACGTCGACGAGCGCAGGTACGCCGGCACGGTCACGCTGGTCGCCCGGCACGACAAGGTCGTGCACCTGGACGTGTACGGCGCGGCCGACCGGGAACGCGGCGTGCCGATACGGCCGGACACGATCTTCCGCATCTACTCAATGACCAAGCCGATCGCCAGCGTCGCGCTGATGACGCTGTACGAGGAAGGCCGGTTCCAGTTGGACGACCCGGTCGCGGCATACCTACCGGAGTGGCGGGACCTGCGGGTGCTCACCGACGACGGGCCGCGCGAGCCGGCGCGTCCGATGACCGTGCGCGACCTGCTGACGCACATGTCCGGTCTGGTCGGCGGGAACGACCGGAGCCCGGTCGGCGACCGCTACCGGGCGATGGGCATCGGCGGCATCGACAACCACGCCGGCACGCTCGCCGAGACCGTGACCGCACTGGCCGACGTGCCGCTGCGGGTGGACCCCGGCACCCGGTGGATCTACGGCATCTCCACCGACATCGTCGGCCGGCTGTGCGAGGTGCTCAGCGGCCTGCCGTTCGACCGCTTCCTGGAGCAGCGGATCTGCACGCCGCTGGGTATGGCGGACACGGGTTTCACCGTGTGCGACACCGACCGGTTCAGCGCGCTGTACACGCCCGGCGACGACGGTGGCCTGGATCTGCTCGACGACCCGGCGACGACCCGGTACGCCGGCGACCGCACCTACCTGTCCGGCTCGGCGGGCCTGGTGTCCACGGCGCACGACTATCTGCGGTTCTGCCGCATGTTGACCCGCGGCGGTGAACTGGACGGCGTCCGCATCCTGGGTCCGAGGACGCTGCGGCTGATGACGGCCAACCACCTGCCCGGCAACCGGGATCTGACGTCGTTCGCGGTCAGCGGCGGGGAGACCAGCCGCAAGGGCCAGGGGTTCGGCCTGGGTTTCGGTGTGCTGCTGGACCAGACGGTCGCCCAGGTCACCGGCACGCCCGGGGAGATCTTCTGGGGCGGCGCGGCGTCCACCGCGTTCTTCGTCAGTCCCGCCGACGACCTGATCGTCATCTTCCTGACCCAGCTGCGGCCCTCGTCGACCTACCCGATCCGCCGGCAGCTGCGGGCGACCGTCTACGCGTCCCTGTTGGACTGATCGGAGGAGCGCATGGCTGTGCTGCGGACGCCACTGCTGGCCGCGGCCCGTTCGCCGCGGCTGCGTCGGTACACCGAGACGTCCCGGCTGACGCGCCCGGTCGTCGGCCGGTTCGTCGCCGGCACCACCCGGACCGACGCGCTACGCACCGCGACCGACCTGGTGGACGGCGGCCGGCTGGTCACCGTGGACCTGCTCGGCGAGGACACCCGGTCGGCCGAGCAGGCCGACCGGACCGTGCGCGCCTACCGGTCACTGCTGGCGGCCGTGGGCGACGCCGGCTTCGGCGACCGGGTGGAGGTGTCGGTCAAGCTGTCCGCGCTCGGCCAGTCACTGGCCGACGGGCACCGGGTCTCGGTCGCCAACGCCCGGTCGATCTGTGCCGCCGCGGCGGACGCGGACACCACGGTGACGCTGGACATGGAGGACCACACCACCACCGACGCCACTCTGGCGGCACTGGCCGAACTGCGCGCCGACTTCCCGCGCACCGGGGCGGTGTTGCAGGCGTACCTGCGGCGCACCGAGGGCGACTGCCGCGACCTGGCCGTCGCGGGATCGCGGGTGCGGCTGTGCAAGGGCGCGTACGCCGAGCCGCCGTCGGTGGCGTACCGGGGTGCGGAGGTGGCCGAGTCGTACCGCCGGTGCCTCGCGGTGCTGATGGCGGGCCCCGGCTATCCGATGATCGCCACGCACGACCCGGCGATGATCGCCGTGGCGCGCTCGCTCGTCGCCACCCACGGCCGGGCACCGTCGAGCTACGAGTTCCAGATGCTGTTGGGCGTGCGGCCCGACGCGCAGCGGCACATCGCCGCGGCCGGTCATCGGATGCGGGTGTACGTGCCCTACGGCGACGACTGGTACGGCTACTTCGTGCGCCGCCTTGCCGAGCGCCCGGCCAACCTGGCGTTCTTCCTGCGTTCCCTGGTTTCCACGCGTTAGAGCTCCTAGGCGCGCAAGCCGACGGCTCCGTAACACTTGCTGCGCTCCGGGGTGTCGGCGTAGATCTCCTCGCCCGTCGGCTGCCACTCCGGCACGTACACCAGGCCCGGCGGGACCAGGTCGAAGTCCCGTAGCAGCGCGGCGATCTCGGCCTTGCCGCGCAGTGTCACCGGCGTGCCCGACTCGCTGAACACCCGGGCACCGCCCGACGCCGTGTCGGTGAGATGGGAGAAGACGAGGTAGCTGCCGGACGGCATGCGGTCCCGGTAGGCCCCCAGGATGCCCGGCAGGTCGTCGGAGTCGGGCACGTAGTGCACGGAGGCGTTCATCAGGACGGCCAGCGGCCGGGTGAAGTCCAGCAGGCGCCCGGTCTCCGGTGCGGCCAGGACGACGTCGGGCTGGCGCAGGTCGGCGTGCAGGACGCCGGCGCCGTCGTTGTCCCGGAGCAGCGAACGGGTCACCTCGACGGCGATCCGTTCGTTGTCCACGTACAGCACCCGGGCGTCGGGCAGCGTGGCCTGCGCGATCTCGTGCACGTTGCCGACCGTGGGCACGCCCGAGCCGAGGTCGAGGAACTGGTCGATCCCCTGTGCCAGGCAGTACCGGACGGTGCGCAGCACGAACTGCCGGTTGCTCCTGGCGACCTTGTCGGCCTCCGGGTTGATCTCCAACAGTCGGCGCACGGCCTCCCGGTCGACGGCGAAGTTGTGCGCGCCGCCCAGCAGGAAGTCGTAGATGCGGGCGCCGTTGGCCCGTTCCTGGTCGGGCGGTCGCGGGCCCCAGTCCGAACTCGGCACGGCGGCCATCCTATGCCGGGCGCGACCGGTCACGATCATTTTCGGAAAAGCGGCCCGATGATCCACTGTGGATAGTCGCCCTTCCGTTACCTGACCGGCCTATGCTCGGCATGTCCACGTTCGGGAGGTCATGCCATGCGTATTCGGCGAATGGTGGCGCTCGCCGCCCTGCTCAGCGCGGTGTTCGTGGTGATCGGCACGGGAGTGGCGTCCGCGGCGACGGCGATCGAGTACGGCCTGATCGCGGCGCTGTAACGCCTTTCGGTGTTCCGGTTGCACCGCCGGGGACCTGCTGCGACGCTCGACCCGGACAGCGGCTGACGCGTGGAGCTGGTGATGGCACGACGTACGGCGAGAAACCTGCTCCTGGCGGTCCCCCTGCTGGTTCTGGCCGGCTGCTCCAGCAGCACGGCCGGATCGGCGGGCCCCGGCGCCGCGACCACCGCCGCCGCGTCACCGGCCGGGGCGGCCGTGGTGGCGGTCAAGATCGACAACGTCGACCCCGCCCGCCCGTCCACCGGGCTGGCCCACGCGGACGCGATCTACGTCGAGCCGGTCGAGGCCGGCCTGACCCGGATCGTGGCTGTCTTCAGCCGGCCGCCGGACGTCGTCGGCCCGGTGCGCAGCGCCCGGCAGACCGACATCGACCTGCTCGCCCAGTACGGCCACCCGACGTTCGCCTACTCGGGTTCGGTGCCCGAGCTGCAACCGCTGATCAAGGCGTCCCCGCTGGTCAACGCGTCCCAGAACGCCGTACCGGGGGCCTACTTCCGGCGCTCGACGCACGCCGCGCCGCACAACCTGTACCTGCGTCCGGCACGGCTGCCGCACGGCAGCGGCCCGGCCCAGGTGGTGCTGCTGACCGGTACGGCACCGGCAGGCGGAACACCCACGACGGACCGGAAGGTCCGCTACCCGAACGCGTCGTTCGA
>DASZXM010000415.1:0-18954 GCA_035546415.1 Pseudonocardiaceae bacterium | reverse complement strand
CGCCCCACTTCTTCTCGAGCACGACATTGCGGCCCTTGGGGCCCAGGGTCACCTTGACGGCGTCGGCGAGGGTGTTCATGCCGCGCTCAAGACCACGGCGGGCGTCCTCGTCGAACGCGATCATCTTGGCCATTGCGGTGTCCTCCAGCTGCGTCGGGAGGTGGCCGGCGCCCGCGACAGGTTCCCGCCGGCCACCCGATTGGCACTCTGCGATGCCGAGTGCCAGCCTAGCTCAAAGTTGCGTGCGCGCAAAAATGCGTGTGCGCAACTTCGAGTAGACTGGTGGCATGAGCCTGCGTGAGCGGAAGAAGGCCGCCACCCGTGAAGCCCTGAGCGCGGCCGCACTGCGCCTGGCCCTGGAACAGGGCGCGGACAAGGTCCGGGTCGACGACATCGCGGACGCGGCGGGGGTGTCGCCACGCACCTACAACAACTATTTCGCCAGCCGCGAACAGGCAATCGTCGCCGCGATCACCGCGGAGCGGGCGTTGCGGGTCGCGGCGGCACTGCGGGCCCGAGCCGACCAGCCGCTGGCCGACGCCGTGGTCGCGGCCGTGGTCGAGCAGTACGCGACCGAACCCGACGGGGACGCCCTGACACTGATCACGACGGCACCGCGCCTGCGGGCGGAGTTCGTCGAGGCGGTGTCGGAGATCCGGCAGCCGGTCGAGTCGGCGATCGCCGAGCGGGTCGGCGACCCGGTGGTGGCCGCCGTGCTCGCGGCGTCGGTGTCGGCCGCGGCCCGCGTCGCGTTGGAACAGTGGGTGCGCCCGCTGGGCGACAAGCGCCCGGCTTTCGTGGTCGTGCACGCGGAACGACCGTTGCCCGAACTCCTGCGCGAGGCACTCGCGGTCGTGGCGCCCGCGCTCCGAGCGGCGGACGGGACGACGGAGACTGACCGGGGCTAACCGAGACCGGCCGGACCGACCGAGACCGACCGAGACCGACCGGGACCGGCGGGGCCTGACAGCCGCGGTGGTGTCAGTGGCAGTCGGCGCACATGCCGCGCCAGAGCAGGTCGACCAGTTGTGCGGTCTGGGTCTTCCAGTCCCGGTCCGGGTTCAAATACAGCAGGCCACCCAGGCCGCGGATGACGGTGTCCGCGTCCAGGTCGGCGCGCACCGTGCCGGCGTCGACGTTGGCCTTCAGCAGGGTCTGGACCGCGTCGCCCATGGAGCGCATCGCGCTGGCCGGCAGTTCGCCGCGGGACGCCGTCGCCGCGCTGAGGGCCTTGGCCAGGCCGCGTTTGGTCATCATGTAACGGGCCAGGTGGTCGGTGATCCAGATGCGGAACGCGTCCTTGGGCGGGTGCTCGTCCAGGAGGGTCGGGACGACGTCCACCAGGTGCCGGACCTCGCGCTGGTAGACGGCCAGGATGAGCGCCTCGGGGGTGGGGAAGTGGCGGTAGACCGTGCCGACGCCCACCTCGGCCTGTTTGGCGACCGCGTTGAACGAGACCTCGCCCGTCTTGGCCAGGAACTCCGCGGCCACGGCGAGGATACGCTCGTGGTTGCGGCGGGTGTCCGCGCGCCGGGGGCTGACCGATCCCGTCGTCATCGTGCCTCCCGTCTCGTAGCTGCCCGCCTCGCCACCCGAGGCGACCCGACCCGACCCGTAACGCTAGTCGACCTGGAGTGACTCCCACTCGTTGCGAAGCGGATTGTAATCCGCTAGCGTGGGGAACAGGGTGAAGCGGATGAATATCCGGTTGCTGGCGCGCCGCCACCCGTACCCCATGCTGTCAGGGAAAGAGATCAGTGGACATCTCACTCGAAGTCAACGGCAGGACCGAACACCTCAGTGTCGATCCCGGTGTGACGCTGCTGGACGCGCTCCGCGAACGGCTCGACATCACCGGTCCCAAGAAGGGCTGCGACCGTGGCCAGTGCGGCGCATGCACCGTGCACGTCGGCGGCAAACCCGTCCTGGCGTGCCTCACGCTGGCCGCGACCGTGCGACAGCCCGTGACCACCGTGGAAGGACTGTCCACGGAGGACACGCTGCACCCCGTGCAACAGGCGTTCGTCGATCAGGACGCGCTGCAGTGCGGTTTCTGCACCTCCGGGCAGATCATGTCCGCCGTCGCCGCCGTCGAGCAGGACGTCGACGACGTGCGGGAGTTCATGTCCGGCAACATCTGCCGCTGTTCGGCCTACCCGAACATAGTCGCGGCCGTCGAGCAGGCGAGGCGGGCCGATGCGACCGTTTGAGCTGACCGCACCCACCACCGTCGACGACGCGCTCGGCACGACCGGCACGTTCCTGGCCGGCGGCACCACGCTCGTCGACCTGATGAAGCTCAACGTCCTGACGCCGCAGCGCGTGCTGGACATCAACAGCCTGCCGCTGCACGGCATCGACACCGCGGACGGCCTGCGGATCGGTGCGCTGGAGCGGATGGCCGACGTCGCCGCCCACCCGGGCGTGTACCCGGCGATCTCGCGTGCGCTGCTG
Source organism: Pseudonocardiaceae bacterium (assembly GCA_035546415.1). Classification (GTDB taxonomy): domain Bacteria; phylum Actinomycetota; class Actinomycetes; order Mycobacteriales; family Pseudonocardiaceae; genus DATEPR01. The sequence continues at coordinate 16,500 of DASZXM010000415.1, read as the reverse complement.
CTGTCCGCGTCCCAGCAACTGCGGAACATGGCCAGCATCGGCGGGAACCTGATGCAGCGCACCCGCTGCACCTACTTCCGCGACGTCGCCACGCCGTGCAACCGGCGGCAGCCCGGCAGTGGCTGCCCCGCCGTCGAGGGCGCCAACCGGATGCACGCCATCCTGGGCACCAGCGACTCGTGCGTCGCCACGCACGCCAGTGACGTCGCCGTCGCGCTGGTCGCCCTGGACGCACAGGTCGTGCTGACCGGTGCCGACGGCACCCGCACGGTCAAGCTGACCGACTTCTACCAGGTGCCGGGCGACACGCCCGACGTGGAACACGACCTGCGGCCCGGCGAGCTGATCACCGAGGTCGTCGTGCCCCGGCTGGACTGGGCGGCGAACTCCACGTATGTCAAGGTGCGCGACCGCCAGTCCTACGAGTTCGCGCTGTGCTCGGCGGCTGTCGCGCTGGACGTGCGGGACGGCCACATCGCGGACGCCCGGGTCGCCGTCGGCGGCGTCGCGACCGTGCCGTGGCGGCTGACCGCCGTCGAGGCGGCGCTGCGCGGCGCCCCGCTGACCGAGGAGGCGTTCGAAACCGCGGCCTCGCTGGCCGTCGAGGGGGCAAAGCCGTTGTCGGAGAACGGTTTCAAGGTGTCGCTGCTGCCCAGGACGATCGTTCGGGCGCTGCTGGAGTTGACCGAGGGGAGCCGCTGATGCCCAGCAGGCTGGACGCACCACTGAAGGTCACCGGGCAGGCCCGGTACGCCCTGGACCACAACCTCCCCGGCATGGTCTACGGCTACGTCGTGGTCAGCACGATCGCGCACGGCGAGATCGTGTCGATGGACGTCACCGCCGCGAAGAGCGCACCCGGCGTGCTCGGCGTGTACACGCCGTTCGACCCGCTTGAGCTGCGCACGCCGAACATGCCGCTGTTCGGCGAGACGTGGGTTCCCCTGCAGAACAGGGAGGTCACGTACTACGGGCAGCCGATCGGGTTCGTCGTCGCCGAGACGTTCGAGCAGGCGCGGGACGCCGCGATGCTCGTCGACGTCGACTACCAGGAACGGCCGGCCCGCACGTCGCTGGCCGACGGCCTGGCCACGGCCGAGGACGCACCCGATTCCATGCGCGGCGAGCCGCCGTGGCTCACCGTTCTGGCCGACGGCGTCGAGTCGATCGACGACGCGCTGGCCGCCAGCCCGGTCGTCGTCGACGCGACGTACACGACGGCGACGCAGAACCACACGCCGATGGAACCGCACTCCGCCGTCGCGGCGTGGGAGTCGGGCGTGCTGACCATCTACAGCGGGAACCAGGGGTCGCACATCCAGGCGGCCGAGCTGGCCCAGGCGATGAACGTCGAGCCGGACGCGGTGCACGCCGTGAACCCGTTCGTGGGCGGCGCGTTCGGCGGCAAGGGCCGCACGTCGGCGCCCGCGTTCCTGGCGGCTGCCGCGTCCCGGGCACTCAGCCGGCCGGTGAAGGCGGCCCTGACCAGGGAACAGGTGTTCACCGCCACGGCGGGCCGGGCGTCGACCGTGCAGCGGATCGCGCTGGGCGCGGACCGGGACGGCACGCTGATCGCGGTGCGGCACGACTCGTGGTGCAGCACGGACACCGTCCGGTCGTTCGTGGAGCCGACGTCGCACGGCACGTCCCGCGAGTGGTACTCGACGCGGAACCTGGCGATCAGCCAGAAGATGGTGCCGCTGAACCTCCCGCCGACGACGTTCATGCGCGCGCCCGGTGAGGCACCGGGTTCGTTCGCGCTGGAGAGCGCGATCGACGAACTCGCGGTGGCGCTGGACATGGACCCGATCCAGTTGCGCATGCGGAACAATTCGACCGCGCCGCCCGGCCATGACCTGCAGTGGTCCAGCAAGCACCTGGACGAGTGCTTCAGCATCGGCGCCGCCCGGTTCGGGTGGGCACAGCGCACGCCGCACGGCCGCACCGACGGCGACTGGCTGGTCGGCATGGGCACGGCGACGGCGATGTTCCCGGCGCTGCGGTTCCCGGCGTCGGTGGAGATCACGCTGCGGGACGACGAGACGGCCGTGGTCGCGACCAGCGGTTCCGACCCGGGCACCGGCCTGCTGACCGTGTTGTCGCTGGTGGGCGCGGAGTCCCTGGACATCCCGGCCGACCGGATCACCCCGCGGCTGGGTGACTCGGCGCTGCCGCCGGGTGGCATGTCCGGTGGTTCGACGGCCACGGCCAGCGCCGGCACGGCGATCATGATCGGCGCGGCGAAGGTGATCGACGACCTGCAAGCGCTTGCGTCGGCGCCGGGCGGCCCGTTCGAAGGGGTCGAGGTGTCCTATGCGGACGGCCGCGTGCTGGGCGGCGGCCGGTCGATGACGTTCGGCGAGGTGCTGCGGGCCACGGGCCGCTCGTCGCTGTCCGCGATCGGCTCCTCGGCACCCGGTGAGGAGACGACGAAGCATTCGTTCAGCTCCTTCGGCGCGCAGTTCGTCGAGGTCCGCGTGCACAAGTGGACCCGCGAGGCACGGGTGTCCCGGATGCTCGGCGTGTTCGACGGCGGCCGGATCATCAACGACAAGGCGGCCCGCAGCCAGATCATGGGCGGCATGATCTGGGGGGTGTCGGCGGCGCTGCACGAGGGCCTGGAGGTCGAGCCCAGTGGCCGGTTCGCCAACGCCGACCTGGCGGGCTACCTGCTCCCGGTGAACGCCGACATCCCCGAGGTGGATGTGCGGTTCGTCGAGTACCCGGACACGCTGCACAACGCGGTCGGTGCCCGCGGCCTCGGCGAGATCGGCACGGTCGGCATGGCGGCGGCGGTCGCGAACGCGATCTACAACGCCACCGGCATCCGCGTGCGCGACATCCCGATCACGATCGAGGACCTGCTGGACTGAGATGACGGCTGCCCTGCGCGCCGGTGGCCAGGGCTTCGTCAGCGCGGCCGGCGGTGGAGGACACCGCCGGCCGCCGGTCGACTTCCCGGGGGGTCGGCTGGGGCAGGGATCGACAGCCGGCGGGGTGATCCGCCGGCCGTCGATCCCTGTGGGGGCAGCCCGACGCACGCTTCGGTGGTCAGCGGGTGAGCGGTACCGCTGTCGTGCCTTGATACCTGGGCGTTTCCGCCTCGTCGAGCATGGCCGCCGCGACCGTGGCTCGGCTGACACGGGCCGGGAAGACACGGCGTGGCACACCGGCCAGGCCCACCGTGCGTCGGGACGGGCTGAGGGGCCCGTCGGACAGGGGGCCCGCGTGGAACACCGTGCCGCCCGCCTCCAGGACCAGCGTGTCGGCCGTGACCTTGTCGCCGATTTCGGTGCGCATGAACGTCTTCAGCAACATTCGGGTCAGCAGACCCGCCGCCGGGGCAGACGCACCGGTGCCCAGCGCGCCCAGCCAGATGATCCGCTCCGGTGCGGCCGCGACGACCGCCCGTGCGCCCGCGCTGAGCGCGCCCGGCGGGTCGCCATCGGCGATGCCCAGTCCGGAGAGGACGATCGAACTGCCTTTCAGGGCAAGGGCGATCGACTCGGGGTCGTGGACGTCGGCGGCCACCCGGGTGAGCCTGGGTGCGTCGGGGATGCGTTCCGGCCGGCGGGCCACCGCGGTGACGGTGTGGCCGCGGTCCAGTGCCTGCCTGGTCAGTTCCCGGCCGGTGGCGCCGGTGGCCGCGAGGATGGTCACGTCCATGTCAGGCCACCGTCGCCAGCACGTCGATCGTGGCGCGGTGCAGGCCGGGCGCGGACACCAGCACGTCCGGGCTGCCCGGCCGCCACGGCGAGCCGTCGATCCGCGACGCCACCCCGCCCGCCTCCGTGACCAGCAGCACGCCCGCTGCGATCCCGGGCAGCACCGGCTCGTACTGCCAGAACACGTCGTTGTGCCCGGCGGCCACCAGCAGCATCGGGAACGTCGACGGGACCGTCGCCCGGACCAGCAGCGCGTTGCCCAGCATCGCCGTGATCGACTCGCCGATCCGCCGGTACGTGCCGGTCTGTTCGGCCTCGGCCTGGCCGGTGGCCACGATCGCGGCGTTCAGGTCGGTCTTCGCGGACACGTGCAGCGGGGTGCCGTTGAGCCACGCGCCGCCGCCGCGCACCGCCGTGTACGTGAGGTCGCCGACCGGCTGCCGCACCACGGTCAGCACGGGCTCCTGGTCGCGCACCAGGGTGACGCTCACGCACCACTCGGGCATGCCGTGCACGTGGTTGACGCTGCCCTCGACGTCGTCCACCGTCCACCATTCGCCCGGCGGCAGCGCCGTGGTCTCCCTGTCCTCCTCGACCCAGCCCGCGCCCGGGTGGATCGCCTCCAGTGCGGTGCGCAGTTCGGGCAGCGAGGTCTCCTCGTTGCGTTTCCCGGCCGTGAACATGTCGGCCCGGTCCCGGGGGCGGGCGTCCGGCGAGTAGATCTTCAGCAGGCGGTCGCCGGCGGCCAAGGTGGCGGTGACGACGGCCTGGAGCAGTGGTTCTGTCATGCCTTCGACGCTATGGCCGATTTGATATGACGTCCAGTGCACTCTTGTCAAGGCAATAGTTACCCTGATGCATGTGGATCTGAACCTGCTGGTCGCCCTGGACGCGCTGCTGGAGGAGAACAGCGTGGCCGCGGCGGCCGACCGGCTGCACCTGTCCGCCCCCGCGATGAGCCGGACGCTGGCCCGCATCCGACGCGCCACCGGCGACGACATCCTGGTCCGCACCGGCCGCACGATGACGCCGACGCCGCGCGCCCTGGAGTTGCGCGAGGAGACGCGTGAACTGGTGCGGCGGGCTGCCGCCGTACTCACCCCGGTCCGTGACCTCGATCTGGCCACCCTGGATCGGGTGTGCACGATCCGCGCGCACGACGCGCTCATCGGCGCGCTCGCCGCGCCGCTGGTCACGGCCATCGGTGCGGCGGCACCGCACGTGCGCCTGCGCCTGCTGCCCGAACCGTCCGGCGACAGCACCGACCTGGCCCGGGGCCACACCGACCTGGAGATCGGTGCGACCGAACCGGAACGGCCGGAGATCTCGTCGGACACCGTCGGCGTCGACCGGATGGTGGCGGCGTTCCGCGCGGGCCACCCGCTGGCCGACGGCGAGTGGACGGTGCGGCGGTTCGCGTCGGCGTCGCACGTCACGGTCTCCCGCCGCGGCCGGCTGCGCGGTGTCATCGACGACCGGCTGGCCGAGGTCGGCCTGGACCGCCGGGTGGTCGCGGCACTGCCGACGACGGCGGCCGCGCTGGACCTGGTCGCCCGCACGGACACCGTGGTCGCCGTTGCCGACCGCGTCTGCCGTCCACTGTGGACTAGTACGGGCCTGGAGACGCGGCCGATACCGGTCGACGTCCCCCGGGTCCCGGTGATCATGGCCTGGCACCACCGGTACGACACGGACCCGGCCCACGCGTGGCTGCGCGACCGGGTCCGGGACGTTTTGCGCGGGCTGCTCGCTAGCCCCGACCGTCCACAGTAGGCACTCGGTCGAGCGTGATGCCGAAGACGTCCCGATAGGTCGCCAGCGCTTCGGCGTCGGTGAGGGCGCGTTCGGTGCGTTCGGTGCCGACCGGGGTGATCAGCGTGGTGATCAGCGTGGTGCCCGACAGGGTGACCCGGCCGGTCGCGGTCGGCAGGCTGCACGTCAGGGAGCGGGTGAAGTGCGAATCCGGCGACGTCTGCTGGTACCAGCACGTCGGCGCGAAGTCGCGCAGCCGGTAGGGCCGCGGGTCCAGCCGGTACTCGGGCCGGTCGTCGCAGTACACGTCCAGCAGGCCGCCGTCGGCCTCGACGAGGTGGAACGTGCCGTTCGGGTCGGCCTGCGGCCCGCGCTCGGCCAGCCGCAGCGGCAACCCGCTGAACCGGCCGAAGCCGACGTCCACCAGCCAGTGCTCGGCCAGGTCCACCCGTAGCGCCATGTGCGCCAGCGGCACGCCCGGCTCGCCGTCCGGCCCGTACACCTGCGCCGACAGCAGTGTCACCCGGTAGCCGAGCGCGGTCAGCAGCGCGGCGAACGCGCCGTTCAGTTCGTAGCAGAACCCACCGCGATGCCGGCGGACCACCTTGTCCACCAACAGGTCCGGCGCCAGTTCGATCCGTTCCCCGATGTGGATGCTCAGGTTCTCGAACGGCACCGTCGCGAGATGCCGTTCCTGCAGGTGACGCAGGGTCGCCACGGTCGGCTCGCCGCGTCGGGCGCCGATCCGCGCCAGGTAGCCATCGACGTCGATCACGGTTGGCGACGCTACGGCCTCCACCGTGGTGGAGGTCAAGGGTCACACGGGCGGCCGGGCCGGGCTGGTTTCCTGCGTGGGCATGGAGTTCGACGTCGGCAGCGGATACGGGATGCCGACGTCGAGCGTGCCGGCGAGTGCGTTGAGCACGGCCTGTTCGGCGACCGACGTGTCGCCCAGCGACGTCGCCGGCAGCGGGGGAACGGTCGTGACCGGCGGCCGGGTCAGGCCGAGGGCGCCGGTGAAGTCCCCGGTGACGCCGCGTCGCCACGCGCTCAGGTTCGGCACGTCGACGCCGAACCGGGTCTCGATGAACCGCAGCACCGACGTGTGGTCCAGCGTGCCCGAGTAGCGGTAGCCGCCCGCGCTGAACGGGGACACGACCAGGCACGGCGTGCGGAAGCCCAGACCGACCGGACCGGCGATGCCACCGGCGGCCGACGGCAGTGTCGTCAGGTACTCGCCGGGTGTGCCGGCCGGCGCCGTCGGCGGTGCGACGTGGTCGAAGAAGCCGCCGTTCTCGTCGTACACCACGATCATCACGGTCTTCGCCCACACGTCCGGGTTGGACACCAGCGTGGTGAGCACCTGCTGCACGAAGTACTCGCCGTACTCCGGCGGCGCGGCCGGGTGTTCGCACTCGGCGACCGGCGGGATGATCCACGACACCGCGGGCAGCGTGCCCGACTTCACGTCGGACGCGAACGTGCCCGGATAGGTCGGTGTGAGCGCCTTCGCGATCAGCTCCAGCCCGGTGACCGACAGCGGGTTGTCGTACGCCTTGAAGTACGGCAGCGGGCTCAGCGCCACCAGCCCGACGGGGTCGTTGTAGACCTTCCAGCTCACACCGGCCGCGAGCAGCCGCTCCGGCATGGTCTCCCAGGTCAGCGTGCCGTACTCGCCGGGCCGGTTGCTGAATGTCTGTACGACGGGGCCGCCGTGCGCGCCGTCCGGGTCGATGGTCGCCGACATCAGCATCAGCCGGTTCGGGTCGGTCGGGCCGAGCACCGAGCAGAAGTAGCCGTCGCACACGGTGAACGCGTCCGCGAGCGCGTAGTAGAACGCCAGATCCTGGCGCGTGAAATAGCCCATGGTCACCGGGCCGTTGGTGGCGCCGTCGGTGGTCAGGTGCGACATGATGAACGAGTCCATCGCCCCGCCGTTCCAGCTGTGGTGCTGGCCGGCCCAGCTGTGGTCGATGTCGTTGGTGGCCTGGCCGTTCTCCAGCGGCGGGTCGCTGAGCAGGTGGAACGGCTGGGTGTAGCCGGACGCGGTGGTGCCGACGCCGGGCTGGAAGCCGAACTGGTCGAACACCGGGTACCGCACGCCGTTCACGGTCTGCTGCGGCACGTCCGGGTCGGCGAACCCGCGTACGCCCGACAGCGTACCGAAGTAGTGGTCGAACGACCGGTTCTCCTGCATCAGGATCACGACGTGCTCGATGTCGCTCAGCGAGCCGGACGTCTGGTCGGCGGCGAGTGCCACGTCGAGCAGCCGGGCCTGGGCGTCGGTAATCCGGCCCGCGGCCAGGCCGGCGACACCCGCGATGCCCAGTGCGGCGGCGCCGCTGATCAGGGCACGGCGGGTGATGCCGGACTCATCGGTGGACTGCGGTTCCTCGGAGTCGGACACGACATGCTCCTTCGGCCGGGTGGCTGGCGGCTGCGCCGGTCGATCGTTCTCGCCGAAGGTAACCGACAAGCCACATTCCGGTGTCGTCCACGCGGCTTGTCCGAAGGCGCGATGCCGGATCAGGCGGCATCCGCCGCGGTGCCGTTCACCTCTCGGTGTCGGCGGACCGGTCGAGGTGGTCGCGCAACGCGTCCAGCGGGCTGTCCCAGTCACGGGCCAGGGCGGCGAGGAACTGTTGCGCCACCTGCATCGGCGCGGACCGCAGCCGGTAGCGGACCCGGCGCCGCTCGCCGTGCTCGGCCGTGACCAGGCCGGCATCGGCGAGCAGCGCCAGGTGTTTCGCGATGGCCTGCCGCGTGATCGGCAGGTGGGTCGCCAGGTCGGTCGCGGTGGCCGGCCCCCGGGCGGCCAGCGCGGCCAGGATGCCGCGCCGGCTGGGGTCGGCCAGCGCGGTGAAGACCTGTTCGGCGATCGCCTCGGAATCAGGCCGCATCGAGGTAGGCGGCCAGTTCGCCCAGTTCCTTGCCCCAGCCGTCCCGGTTGCCGTCGAACGCCGTCTTGTGCGCGTCGGCGGACAGCTGTGCGAAACCGGTCTCGGTGACGGTCAGGCGGGTGCCGGCGCCGACGGGTTCGAGGGTGAACTCGACGTAGGTGCGGCGCGGGTCGTCCTCGGGCAGCCCGTAGATGTGCCACGTGTAGCCGAAGACCGTCGGTTCCTCGACGCGTTCCACTCGCATGTCAGCAGTGTGCCCGTGGCTCCACGTCATGCGGGCCGACCCGCCGGGCCGCAGGTCGATCGTTGCCTCGTTGCCGAACCAGGCGGCGAGGCCCTCGGCCGTGGTGATCGCTGCCCACACCTTCGTGGGTGGGTGGGCCAGGTCCATCGTCCGCTCGATACGGTCGGGAAAAGCCATGTCAACCTCCATGTAGCAACCGACTGGTTGCTACATTATGGCAACTGATGGGTTGCGTCAAGGAGGGGCCACAGCCCGGTCGCCAGGACGGCGTCGGCGGTCTGGTCGACCGTGAGCCCACTGCTGTCCACGCGCACGCCGGACCCGTCGGCCGCCAGTGCGCGCTCCACGACCCGCGTCAACTCCCGGGCGGACCGGCCGAGATACGGGTCGCCGGGCTGTGGCCACGGCCGGCGCGCACCGCGCGGCCGGATGCGTGCCTCCAGGTCGGCACGGCTCGCGTGCAACCGGCAGACCGCCAGGCCGGGCAGCACCGCCCGGTACCGGTCGACGTCGCCGAGTTCGCCTGCGATCACCAGCCCGTCGGCGCCACGGTCCCGATAGGACCGCCAGATCGCGACCACGTTCGCCGCCCGCGGCCGGTGGTCCACCTCCGGGCCGAAGCCACCCACCTGCCGCAGGTCCAGGTAGCCCATGGTGCGGCCGGATCGCATGGTGCGCAGGTAGATCGCGTACCCGACCATGGACGTCCCGACGCCCGGCGCACCGCCCACCCACAGCACCGGACCGTCCGCGGGCTCGACGACCGGCGACGGTGGCGCACCGGAACCCGCGGTGTGCCAGCCCGCGGTGGCGGTTTCCACCCGGGCCAGCGACTCCGCCTCGGTCAGCCCGGTCGTGTCGACGCACCGGTCGGCGAGCGACGAGGCGTCCATGTCGTCGGCATCGGCGAGGACGCCCGCGACGGCGGGCTTCTCGTCCGGCGACCGGCCCAGGAACCGCCGCACCAGTTCGTCACGTTCGACGCGCAACCGGCACAGCGTCAGTGCCGTGTCCGGCAGCTCGACCCGGTACGCCGGGTCCACGATCCCGGACACCACGACGCAGGAGGCGCCGTGTGCCGCGAAATTCCGGACCACCAGCCCGAGATTGCGTTCCTTCAACCGGTATCGGTCCGGGTCGGAGTCCGTTTCCGGGTAGCACATGCCGAGTTGGTCGATGTCGACGTAGGCGGACGCGACGCCCGCCGCGCGCAGCCGGGCGTGGATCCGGTACGCGAGCGTCGACTTGCCGACGCCGGGCGGCCCGCACAACCACAGAACGGGGACCACGATCGGCCAGTCTCACCGGGGTGCGACGCGGCTGTCGAGCCAATTACCGCGGATCGAGCTACATTCGGACCAGTGGGGAGCGATGAGCTGTGGCTGGTCGACCATCCCGTGCTGGAGGTGTTGCGGGAGCGCAGGCGGACCGGGAGCCGACCGGGCCTGCGCGCGCCGGGGGACACCGCGAAGGTCGGACTGGCCGTCGAGGGCGGCGGCATGCGCGGGGTCGTGTCCGGTGCCATGCTCCAGGTGATCGAGGAATGCGGCCTGTCCGACGCGTTCGACGCCGTGTACGGCAGCTCGTCCGGCGCGATCAACGGAGCGTATTTCCTGGCCGGCAAGACCTGGTACCCGGTGTCGATCTACTTCCACGACCTGACCACGAAGGACTTCATCGACTTCTCCCGGGCGCTGTCCGGCGGCGACATCCTCAACCTGGAGTACGCGTTCGAGGAGGTCATCGCGGTCCGCAAACCGCTGGACTACGAGCGGGTGCTCGCCTCCGACGTGCCACTGCACGTGGGCGTGACCGACGTGGACGAGATGCGAACCGTGCTGGTGTCCGACTTCGCCGACGCCGCCGACCTCAAGGCGGCCCTGGTGTCCAGCGCGTGGCTGCCGATCGGCGTGCGCGGCACGACGGAGTTCCGCGGCCACCGGGCCGTCGACGGCGGTGTGCTCACCGCCCTGCCGTTCCGGCTGGCGCTGCGCGACGGCTGCACGCACGTGCTGTCGCTGAGCACCCGCCCGATGGCACCGCCGCACACCGGCCTGTCTCCGGGGCACCGCGGCATCGCCCGCTACCTGGACCGCCTGCGCAGCGGCCTGGGCACCGGCTACCTGGACGCGACGCGGGAGAAGCACCGTGACCAGGCCCTGTTGCGCGACCAGCGCACCTCCGTCGCCGACACCGGACCGCTGATCCTGGACCTGGCACCGGTCCCCGGTGCCCGGCCGGTCAAACGGCACGAGACGCGGCTGGGCCCGCTGGTGGACGCGGCCACGTCGGCGGCGGAGGTGATGTACTGCGCGATCGAGGGCCTCCCGGTGTCCGCGATCGGCGCGGGCGGTGTGCGGGCGGTGCCCCGGATCACGATCGTGGACAAGACCGACACACCGCGTTGACCGTGCCGGACGTGGTCAACCGCTGAGCACGTCCAACAGTCGGCGGACCGTGGCGGTCATCGAGTCCCTGGCCGGCTTCAGGTACTTGCGGGGGTCGACGGTCGTGTCGTCGGCGGCCAGGAAGTCGCGGATCGCGCCGGTCATCGCGATGTTGAGGGCCGTGCCCACGTTGATCTTGCTGATGCCGGCCGTCGCGGCCGCGAGCAGCTGGTCGTCCGGCACGCCCGACGACCCGTGCAGCACCAGCGGCACGTCGACCCGGGAGCGCAGCCTGGCGATCAGGTCGACGTCCAGCACCGCGGTGCGCGTCGTCATCGCGTGCGAACTGCCGACCGCCACCGCCAGCGCGTCCACCCCGGTCGCCGCCACGTACGCGCGTGCCTCGTCCGGGTCGGTGCGTACACCCGCCGCGTGCGCGCTGCGGGGCGCGTCGGGTTTGCCGCCCACGTAACCCAGTTCGGCCTCCACCCACAGCCCGTCCGCGTGCGCGAGCCGCGCCGCCTCCGCCGTGCGCTCCACGTTCTGGTCGTACGGCAGGGCGCCCGCGTCGAACATCACCGAGCTGAACCCGGCCGCGGCCGCCTCCCGCACCAGGTCGAGCGACGTGACGTGATCCAGGTGCAGCGCGATCGGCACGCCGGCCTGCCGGGCGACCTCCGCCGCCGCCGAGGCGATCGGCCGCAGCGCGCCGTGGAAGCGGACGGCGTTCTCGCTGATCTGCAGGATCACCGCCACGCCCGCGTCCTGGGCCGCGGCGCCGATCGCTTCGGCGTGCTCCAGGGTGATCACGTTGACCGCGGCGACCGCACCGCGCCGGGCGGCCGCCGCGGCCACCACCGCACCGGTGGTCGTCGACGTCATAGCGCGATGACCGAACGGGACAGGTGGACCGGCTTGTCGGCGTCCCGGCCGCCCGACCGCGCCCACGCCACCGCGTGCCGTTGCAGCTGCACGAGTTCGGCCTGCGGCTCGGCACCGCCGTGCCGGATCGTGGCGCCGGTGGCCTCGATGGCGGCGATCTCCGTCTCCGACAACGGCGTCATCGCCCAGACCAGGGTGCCCGGTCCGGCGACGCTGATCGGGCCGTGCCGGTATTCGCCCGTGGCGTACGCCTCCGCCCACATGCCGGCGGCCTCCCGGCACTTCAGCGCGGCCTCCTCGGCCAGCCCGACCGCCCAGCCGCTGGCCAGCACCACCAGTTGCCGCGGCTGGTCGGCGACCAGGTCCGCCTCCAGCGCCGCCTCGCCGGCGCGCACCAGGTCGGCCTGCGCGTCCTTGTCGTCGCCCAACGCGACGCGCAGCAGCGCCAGCACCGTGGTCGGGAACCGCGTCTGCACGACGCTGCGCTCGTCCGCGTACGACAGGTCGACGACGGCGCCGGCCCGCGTGGCGACCGGGGTGTCCGGCACGCCGACGATCGCCGTGACCGGCGTGTTCGGGAACCTGTCCAGCGCCTGCAACACTTCCGTCGTGGTGCCGGAGCGGCTGATCGCCACCACCCGGTCGTACGTGCGGACCGTCGGCGGCACCTCGGACGCGATGACCGCGTCGGTGTGGCCCTGGCCGCGCTGTTCGCGCAGCCACGCGTACGCCAGCGCCACGTAGTAGGACGTGCCGCACCCGAGCACCAGCACCCGCTCGCCCGTCGCCGGCAGGCCGGCGACACCGGCGCGCGCCTGGTCCTGGGCGCGGGTCCAGCACGCGGGCTGGCTGGCGATCTCGTCGGCCGTGATCTTCCCGAGGACGGCTTCGGCATCGGACACGTCGGTGCCCCCTTTCGTTGGTACGGCGCGGAATGCGCCCACTCAGCAGGCGAATCGGTCGAGGAACGGTGCGTGCGCGTGGACGGCGTCGTCCAGGATCGAGGTGGCGGTGCGGGCATCGCCGACGAGCGGGTCGAGGGTCAGCGCCTGGATCGCCGTCGCCCGGTCACCGTCGACCGCGGCACGGACCGTCAGCTCCTGTTGGTCGACGCGGGCACGCAACACGGCGGCGATGGCGCCGGGCAGCGGGCCGACACCCAGGCCGGTGATCCGGTCGGCCCCGACGACGGCGGGCACCTCGACGACCGCGTGCGCCGGCAGGTTCGGGATCTTCCCGTCGTTGGGCAGGTTCACCGCCAGTTCCATGGTGTCCCGGTCGCCCAGCAGCGCGGCCGCGATGGCGACGACGCGCTCGGCCTCCTGGTTGTCGGCGACCACGACCGGCCGGCTGCCGTCCGCCTGGGCCCGCAGGTCGTCCCACAGGCCGCGCTTCGCGTCGATGTACTCGATCGTCATGTCCTGCCCGCCCTGCAGGCCCCACGGCAGGTCACCGGACGTGCCCCGGGTCAGGTAGTTCGGGAAGAACTCGGCCACGTGTCGGTCACCGGGCGCGGGGTAGCGCCCGAACGTGCGCAGCAGGTCGGCGGACACGGCCGCGTGCACGCCCTCCTCGCGCGACGACGGCGAGTCCGGGCCGCCCTCGTGCACCAGCGACCGCAGCAGCGGGTAGAGGTCGGTGCCGCCCTGTCGGATGTCCAGCAGCCAGCACAGGTGGTTCAGGCCGGCGAACACCGCGTGCACGTCGGCGGCATCCCGGCCGAGTGCCTTGGCGAGCGCGGCCTTCGTGTGCATCGTGCCGTGACACAGGCCGATGGTGCGTTCGTGCGCGTGCCGCGTGATCGCCCGGACGTTGGCGGTCAGCGGGTTGCTGTAGTTGACCAGCCAGGCGTCCGGTGCGAGTTCGGCGACGTCGGACGCGATCGCGACCAGTTCGGGCACGTGCCGCAGCGCGCGCAGCACACCGCCCGGCCCGACGCTGTCGCCGACGGTCTGCCGGATGCCGTACCGCGCCGGCACGTCCAGGTCGGCCCGCCAGCCCGCGGCGCCGCCGACGGCGATGGTGGTGGTGACGAACCGGGCGCCGGGCAGTGCGGCCCTGCGGTCGGTGTGCGCCTCGAACCGCACCGAGGAGCCGTTGCGTTCGGCGAGGCGGCGGCCGATCGCGGCCATCGTGTCGGCGGCCCGCGCGTCCAGGTCCACCAGGTGCACGGTGTGGTCCTCGAACGCGCCGGACGACGTGATGTCCCGCAGCAGGCCCGGGGTGAACACCGTGCTGCCGGCGCCGATCAGCACGAACCCGGGCCTCATTTCACGCTCCCGGCGAGCAGGCCGTTGACGATGTACCGGTTGAGCGACAGTCCGATGACGGCCGGCACCAGGATCGCCAGCACGCCCGCGGCGGACAGCAGCGTGGTGGGCACGATGTGCTGGCCCTGCAACGCCTGGACGACGACGGTCAGCGGCTGGGTGCTCGCATCGGTGGACAGCACCAGCGGGAACAGGAACTGCGTCCAGGAGAACAGGAACGTGATGATCGCCGTGGAGATGATGCCCGGCATGATCAGCGGCAGCATGACGTGCCGCAGGATCTGCATCCGGGTGGCGCCGTCCACCACCCCTGCCTCCTCGATCGCCACCGGCAGGCTGGTCATGTAGTTGTGCATGATCCAGGTGGCCAGCGGCAGGAACCCGGACACGTACACCAGCACGATGCCGGTGTAGGTGTTCACCAGGCCGAAGTCGGACATGATCCGGTACAGCGGGATCAGCGTCGTGTACGCGGGGAACGCCATCGTCGCCAGCACCGCGTAGAACAGCACGTTGCGGCCGCGGAACGTCATCCGCGCGAACGCATAGGCGGCCAAAGTGGACAGTACGACCGTCACGATGGTGGCCGCACAGCACTCGATCACGATGTTCACGGCCGACTGGCGGATCTGGTCCTGGATGCCGCCGGACCCGGTGAGCAGCGCGGCGTAGTTGTGGAAGCTCGGCGTCGGCGGCACGTAGTGCGCAGGCTTGCTGCCGGCCTGCGCCTCGGTCTGCAGGCTGGTGTTGATCGTCCAGTAGATCGGGATCAGCGACCACAGCAGGATGAACGCCACGCCGACCCAGCGGGCGCGGAAGCGGCGGCGGGTGCGAGTCGTGGCCATCAGAACTCCACCGATCGGTAGACCGCTTTGACCACGCCGTAGGACAGGATCAGCGTGACCAGTGTGATCAGCAGGGACAGTGCGTAGCCTTCACCGAAGTCGAGGTTCTGGAAGCTGATGAAGTACGTCTGCACCATCACCGACGACGCGGTGCGTGCCGCACCGTTGAGTACGAACGGCTGGTCGAACACGTTCAGCGTGGCGATCACGGCCTGCACCATCGCCACGGCGATGCCCGGCCGGGCCAGCGGCAGCGTGACCCGCCGGAACGCCGCCCACGACGAACAGCCGTCCAGCCGGGCCGCCTCGTACAGATCGCCGGGGATGTTCTGCAGTGACGCCAGCACCAGCAGCGCGGAGAGCGGCGTGATCTGCCAGACCTGGACGATCTCGATCAGGAAGATCGTCAGCCAGCGGTGCTGGCCGAGGAACACGTGGTAGTGGTCGACCAGGTGCAGCGACGTGAGGATGCTGTTGAGCAGGCCGGTGTTCGCGTCCCAGATGCCGCTCCACACGATGCCCTCCACCACGCCGGGCAGCGCCCACGGCAGGATGAGGATCGCGATCAGCACCGAACGGCCGCGGAACTTGTTCTGCAGCGTGATCGCCATCGCGATGCCCAGCACGGTGGACAGCGCGACGCCGATCACCACGTACACCAGCGTGTTCACGGCGGTGCTCTGCACGGTCGGGTCGGTCAGCAGCCGCTGGAAGTTGCCGAACCCGATGAAGCGGGTCGGCGGGTCCAGGTCGTCGACGCGGAAGAACGACTCGATGACGGTGAACCCCGCCGGCACCAGCGCCAGCCCGATGATGAACAGCGCCAACGGCGCCACCAGCAGGTAGGGCAACAGGTCCAGGCGCTTGCGCCTGCGCCGCGGCGCGGCACCGGAGGGTGGCGGCGGGTCGTCCGTGGCGACCGGCGCGGCCAGCCGTGGGCTGCTCACGAGAGCCGTCCCCGGGTGTGGTCCGGGCCGGACGGTGGCACCGCGTCGCGGGTCGCGCGCGGTGCCACCGCTGTGCCCACCGGCCCGGTCATCCGCCGCTCGCCAGGCGGTTCGCCGTGTCGGCCATCGCCTTGATCGCCTGGTCCACGGTTTCCGAGCCGGTCGCCGCCGCGTGCAGGTTCGTGTAGACGGCGTTGGAGAACTGCGGGTACCACGGCGGCGCACCGCCCGGGAACACCGGCTTCGCGTTCGACTTCAGCATCGACGCCAGCTGGCTGCCGCCGATCAGGTTGCCGTGGGCGGTGAGCTGCTGCACGGCCGTCAGCCGGGACGGCATGTTGTAGCTGGACAGTGCCTTCGACGGTCCGTTGAGACCGGCGAAGTTCGCCTGGTTGTCCGCCTGCGTGAACCACTGGATGAACTTCGCCGCGGCCGCCGGGTACTTGGCCTGCTTGGGGATGCCGATGCCGTCCGGGTTGCTCATGTTCGGCCCGGGGCCGGACACGCCGGGCGTGTTCAGGTAGACGACCTGGTTGGTGACCGTCGACGAGGACGGCACGTCGTAGAGGCTGCCGACGTTGCCCGAGTAGTCACCGAACACGCTGGCG
>DASZXM010000414.1:0-6462 GCA_035546415.1 Pseudonocardiaceae bacterium | reverse complement strand
CGCGGCCTCGACGGGCACGGACATGTTCATCGTCACCCGTCGTGCCGGTGCCACGCGTCGACGGTGGCCACGGCGAGCACCAGGCCGACGATCTCCCGATCGCCGAAGCAGCGGGCCAACTCCGTCCACACGGCTTCGGACACCGCGTCGGCCTGGACCATCTCCTCGGTGAACGCCAGTGCGACGCGCTCCCGCTCGGAGAACGCGCCGGCGTCCGCTCGCCACGCTTCCACCGCGTCCAGGTGTCGTCGGCCTTCGTCGAGCGTGTGGGCGTCGCGGTCGGACACGCCCAGGTAGGCGCACCCGTTGAGTTGCAGGGCACGGACCTTCACCAGATCCAGCAGTCGGGGCTCCAGGTCACCGGCCTGGCCGGCCGGTCGCGGGTCTCCGGGTGGCAGCCGGTTCGTCGACATCGTGCCGCTCCTTTCCGGTGCTTCATTATTTTAACTAGATAGAGTTGTGTCTATGGCTCTCAGCTTCGCAACGATGCCGTTCGCCGTGGCCGGTACCGGGTGTGTGGTGGCCGGCGGTCTGGTCGCCGCGGCCACCGCCGCCGCACCGTCGGCACACGCTTCCTGGGCCGTCGCCTACCTGGTGCTGGTGGCCGGTGTCGCGCAGGTCGGCCTCGGGCTCGGGCAGGGCGCGCTCGCGTCGCGCGCGCCGTCCGGACGACGCCTGGCCCTGGAGACCGGGGCGTGGAACGTCGGCAACGCCGCCGTCCTGGCCGGTGTCCTGGTCGGCGTCGGACCCCTGGTGGACCTGGGCGGGGCGCTGCTGGTGATCGCCCTGGCGCTGCTGGTCCACGCGGTTGGCGACGGCGGCCGGCACGACAGCCGGACCGGACGGTGGACGCTGTACGGCTTCCGGCTGCTGGTGCTGATCCTGCTGGTGAGCATCCCGGTCGGGTTGGTCCTCGCCCGGACCTGGCCGGCCTGATCACCCGCCCAGCACCACGCCCAGGACGACCAGCGCGACGCTGAGCCCGCCGATGCCGGCCCGGAGCAACGCGGCCCGCCGGGCAGCCGCACGCACCCGGTCGGCCAGGGCGGCGTCGGTCAGCGCTCGCCTGCGCAGCCGTGTCAACCGCCTGGCCTGCGCCACCCCGACGCCGGTGCCGGCCACCAGCAGCACGGCCACGACCACGGCGGCGATCACCGGCCCGGTCCACGGCCGGCCGGCTGCCAACAGCGCCCCGGACGCCAACCCGACCAGCAGGGCCACGCCGCTGACCGCGCCGTAACCGCGGCCCAGCACCCGGAAGAACGCGACCCGCTCGGCCGCGCCGATGGTGCGCCGGGCCGCCCGGGCCACCACCACGAGCGCGACGAACCCGCCGACCCACACGGCCGCGGCGAACACCACCAGCCCGACCAACACGGAGTGCGGCGCGGACGGCTGCGGCACGATCGACCCCATCGGACGTCCCGCTCCTCAGGCCGGCTCGAACTCGGTCGCCACGGAGATCGTCGCCCCGGCGAACAGTCGCGACACCGGGCACAGCGCAGCCGCTTCGTCCACCGCGGCCCGGAAACCGGCCTGGTCGACCCCGGGCACCCGGCCCCGGACCCGCAGGGCCGATGACACGATGGTCGGCGCGCCGTCCACCTCGTCCAGGGTCACGGTGGCGGTGATCGACAGCCGCTCCGCGGTCACCTGGTGCTCGCCGAGTCGCAACGCCAACGCCATCGCGAAGCACGCCGAGTGCGCCGCGGCGGCCAACTCCTCCGGGCTGGTCGACCCGTTCGCCCGTTCGGTGCGGGACGCCCAGGTCACCGGCAACGTGTCCCATGCACCACCGCCGGCCGAGACCGTGCCACCGCCACCGGCCAGCGAGCCTTCCCAGATCGTCTCGGCGCTGCGTTCCGCGATCGCCATCCCAGAACCTCCTTCGTTCGTGTCGCGGTCCGACAGTTGAACCACGACCCTGCTTAATATATACAACTCTCATTGGGTTAAATTGAGGAACATGCGACCGGGAGGAAGACGCACCGTGACCACAACCCGACCACGCTCCGTCACCGTCCCCTACCGGGCGCGCCCCCGCCGGAAGGGCTCGTACCTGCTGCGGATGTTCCGCACGACCGACCCGAAGATGCTCGGCATCATGTACCTGAGCACCACGTTCGGGTTCTTCCTGGTCGGCGGTGTGATGGCGCTGCTGATCCGCACCGAACTGGCCCGCCCCGGCCTACAGTTCCTCTCCCAGGAGCAGTACAACCAGTTGTTCACCATGCACGGCACGATCATGCTGCTGCTCTACGCGACACCCAACCTGTTCGGGTTCGCCAACTACATCCTGCCGCTGCAGATCGGCTCCCCGGACGTGGCGTTCCCCAGGCTGAACGCGCTGTCCTACTGGCTGTACCTGTTCGGCGGCCTGATCGTCCTCGCCGGGTTCATCACACCGGGCGGTGCGGCGGACTTCGGCTGGTTCGCGTACACCCCGCTGTCCGACGTGATGCACTCACCCGGCGCCGGTGGGGACCTGTGGATCATGGGCCTGCTGCTGTCCGGCCTGGGCACGATCCTGGGCGCGGTCAACATGGTGACGACCGTGGTGTGCCTGCGGGCCCCCGGCATGACGCTGTTCCGGATGCCGATCTTCACCTGGAACATCTTCGTCACGTCGGTGCTGATCCTGATGGTGTTCCCGGTGCTGACGGCGGCGCTGTTCGCCCTGCTGGCCGACCGGCACTTCGGCGCGCACGTGTACGACCCGGCCAACGGCGGCGTGATCCTGTGGCAGCACCTGTTCTGGTTCTTCGGTCATCCCGAGGTCTACATCGTCGCGCTGCCGTTCTTCGGCATCATCACCGAGATCGTGCCGACGTTCGCCCGCAAACCGCTGTTCGGCTACAAGGGCATGATCTACGCGACGCTGTCCATCGCCGGTCTCTCGATGACGGTGTGGGCGCACCACATGTTCGCCACTGGTGCCGTGCTGCTGCCGTTCTTCTCGTTCATGAGCTTCCTGATCGCGGTGCCGACCGGGATGAAGTTCTTCAACTGGATCGGCACGATGTGGCGCGGTCGATTGACGTTCGAGACGCCGATGCTGTTCGCGGTCGGCTTCATGGTGACGTTTCTGTTCGGTGGCCTGACCGGTGTGCTGCTCGCGTCGCCGGCGATCGACTTCCACGTCACCGACACGTACTTCGTGGTGGCACACTTCCACTACGTGCTGTTCGGCACGATCGTGTTCGCCACGTTCGCCGGCATCTACTACTGGTTCCCGAAGATGACCGGCCGGATGCTCGACGAACCGCTGGGCAAGCTGCACTTCTGGACCACGTTCATCGGCTTCCACACCACGTTCCTCGTGCAGCACTGGCTGGGCGCGGAGGGCATGCCGCGGCGCTACGCCGACTACCTGCCCTCCGACGGGTTCACCACGCTGAACACGATCTCCACCATCGGCGCCTACATCCTGGGCGCGTCGATGCTGCCGTTCATCTACAACGTGTTCAAGTCCTACCGGTACGGCCAGGTCGCCGACGTCGACGACCCGTGGGGCTACGGCAACTCCCTGGAGTGGGCCACGTCCTGCCCGCCGCCCCGGCACAACTTCACCGAGCTGCCCCGGATCCGCTCCGAGCGGCCGGCGTTCGAACTGCACTACCCGCACATGGTGGAACGGATGCGGCTGGAGGCCCACGTCGGTGGCCGCGCCCCTCGCGACACCGGGACCTGACCGGGCCGTCAGCGCCTGGCCCTGATCACCGTGCCGGCGGTCAGGGCCAGGAACAGCAGCACGGCGACCTCGTTCAGCACGCCGCCGACCTGCCACGCGAGCGTGTCACCGACGGCGTCGCCACCGAGCAGCCGCAGCGCGAGCGACGCGTGCAGCAGTCCCAGCGGCAGGTAGGTGACCGGGTGGTAGGGCAGCCGTACGCGCAGCACGGCGGGCACGATCACCGGGGCGTGCGCGAACACCATGGAGAACACGAAACCCAGGAACACGGCGTGCAGCATGGCGTCGTAGTCCCGCCCGTCGGCCAGCCGGCCGATCGCGAGCCACAGCCCGCCGGCCACGCCCAGCCACAGGTAACCCACGGCCAGCGCGACGGCCATGTACCGGGTGACGCCCCGCATCCGGATCGTCCGGCGCACGATGTCGTTGCCGGCCAGCCACCCGGCCATGCCGAGCAGCCCGGCGCCGGCCACCCGCACCCCGACCGACGGCGCGGCCACCGAGATCCCCAGCCCCACCAGGAAAACCGCGACCACGCCGACGAACAGTGTCCGGGCGCGGGTCGTGAGGGCGACCATCCGGGACAGTTCCAGGCGTTCGCCGGCGATGGTGAGCACCAGGAACCCGGCCAGCCACGGCACCAACCCGGGCAGGTCCCGACCGGCGAGCCACAACACGCCTGCCACGCACCAACACCCGGCGCCGGCGGCCTGTACGGCGTTGTGCCACGAGGGCTGGATGCGGTGCAGTTCGGCGAACATCGCCACCAGCCCGAACCCGGCGAGCCCGATCAACACCTGACCGGTGCTGGGCGGCAGCCCGGAAATCAGCCACAGC
The DNA here is from genome assembly GCA_035546415.1 of Pseudonocardiaceae bacterium. GTDB lineage: Bacteria > Actinomycetota > Actinomycetes > Mycobacteriales > Pseudonocardiaceae > DATEPR01. Next base: position 1,934 of record DASZXM010000414.1, on the reverse strand, counting down.
GCACCGATCCCGCCGGCCGACGGCACGAGCCAGGCCCACCCCCGACCCAGCGCGACGGCACGTTCGGCGGCGATCAGCGTGCCCAGAAAGCCCAGTGGCATCAACGTACCGTGCAGTGCGGACAGATCGGTGCGCCCGGCCGGGACGGGCAGACCCAGCCGCAGCAACCCGGCCCACAGGCCGGCCAGCAGCGCGAGCACGCCGAATGCCATCGCAGGCGCCGCCCATGCCGACCGCGCCGCCGGCCGCCGCGGTCCGGCCTCGGTGGCCGCGCGTGTCACCGCGACCATCCCAGCAGCCGCTTGGCCTCGTCGGTCATCATCGCCGGGCTCCAGGCCGGTTCCCACACCAGATCCACCACCACGGCGGGCGACCCGGGCAGCTGCGCCAGGCAGCGGGCGACCTCGTCGTCCAGGTAGGCGCCCAGCGGGCATCCCGGTGTCGTCAGCGTCATCCGCACGGCAACCCCGGTCGTGCCGATCTCGACGCCGTAGACCAAGCCGAGATTGACGATGTCCACGCCCAGTTCGGGGTCGATCACGTCACCCAGCAGTTCGAGCACGACATCCTCGGTCACCGTCCCGGCGGCCATCGCGGTCACGTCCAGCCGGGACCGGCCCTGGCTCGTCATCGACGACTCCTCTCGCCTGTGATCCAGCCACCAATGGCGCCTAGTTTTGACGAGTCATGTGGTAAAAACAAGCCATGCCGGTGTGAGATGCGGCTGCCGACCACCGACGTCTCATCCGATCCGTCAACCGAGGAGAACACGATGACCACAGCCGGCCCTGAACTCGACGTCCGCCAGGAGATTCCGGCGCGCCGCCACGACCTCATCTTCAGCACGTACGGCGCACTCGCCGCCGGCGAGACCTTCGTGCTGGTCAACGACCACGACCCGAAGCCGCTCTACTACCAGTTCGCCGCCGAGTACGCCGGCCGATTCACTTGGGACTACCTCCAGCAGGGACCGGACGTGTGGAAGGTCCGCATCGGGCGCGTCACCGACTGATCTGGTCGCCCGCCGGTCAGTGCCGCCGGTCGTCCGACGCGGACGACCGGCCGCGCCGGCGTCCGCCGGCCGCCGCCGAGCGGTCGGCCAGTGGCGCCAAGTGTGCCAGGCACAGCGACGGCTCGACGAACGGCTCCAGCCGGTCCGCCCGCAGCGGAGCCCGCACCTCTGCCAGCACGCCGCGTATCAGCCCCAGGTGCAGCGAGCACACGACGTCCTGGTGCTGTTCGGCCACCTCACGGAACGGGCAGTGCCGCAACGGAATCACCGGCCGGTCGGGATCGTCCACAGTGTCCGGTGCGAAACCGGCGTCGGCCAGTACCGCCGACAGCCGGCGCACACCCTCGTCGGCGCCGACGCGTCGGGACGGCGCCGGCCGCTCCGCCAGGTAGCGCCCCCACGCCGCGCCGGCCGTCTCGGCGGCCTGCCCCGGCTCGGGTAGTGCGTCCGCGACCAGGCTGGTGAGCATCTCGGCCAGCAGGCGGTAGCTGCGCTGCCCGGTGGACACGTCGTTCGCGGTGACCACGTAGACCGTGCGCGGCCGGCCCGGCTGGGTGCGGTCCTCGGTCCGCCGTTCGGCGAACCCGGCGTCGACCAGGCCGTCCAGGTGGAACCGGGCCGTGTTCGGGTGCAGGCCGACGCGCTCGGCGACGTCCTGCACGCCGACCGGTTCGCCTGCGGCGCGGAGCACGTCCAGCACACGCCCCCGGCTCTCGCCGAGGATCGGACGGGCCTCCGGATCGGTCAGCACCTGGTCGCTCATGACCCCCATTTTAGCTGATCTGATTAGTAGAAACTACGACCGCAACACCCTGGCGGGTCATGTCGCACGGCCCGCACCCACCGGCCGAGTGGGCCGATCCGCCACCGGCCGTCCTGGTTGGCCACGGCGTCGAAGGCGGCCGACAACGTCAGTGCCACC
>DASZXM010000413.1:0-5698 GCA_035546415.1 Pseudonocardiaceae bacterium | reverse complement strand
CAGGCACACCTGCACGCCGCCGATGGCCTGGCTGATGTCGTAGAAGCCGACCAGGTTGACCGACGCGAAGTGGTTGATCTGTAGGCCGGTGAACTGTTCCACGGTCTGGATGGCGTTCTTCGCGCCGGCCTGCGCCGCCTGTACCGCCAGTTGTGCGCCGGTGACGCCCTTGGCCCGCAGGCTCCGGGTGGCGGCGACCTCCGCGTACGTGTACGCGGAGTTGATCTTGTGCATGCCGTAGCCGCCGTTGATCCGCACGTACGAGTCACGCGGGATGGAGAACCCGACGGCACGACCGCCGCCTGCCGGGATGTGGATGACGATCATGGTGTCGGTCGCGTCGCCGCCGTCGTCGGACGCTCCGGCGTGCAGCGCGCGCAGTTCGTCGGCGGGCAGCGGATTGCCGTGCGCGTCGGTGCGGGTGTCGATGCCGACCAGCAGGATGTTCTCCGGACCGGTGTTCGCCTTGGCGGCCGGGTCGATCACGTCGGCCGTGTTCAGGCCGGACGTCACCTTCTGCACGGTGGACCAGCCGTACCAGGTGCTGGCCAGGACCAGCGCGGACACCACTGCCAGCACGGCGCGCGCGGTGACCGTCGACCGGCTGACGCGCCTGCCGTGCGGCGGCAGCACCTCGCGTTGGGACCGGGGCACCGCCCGGGTGCCCTGCGGCGGGCGGCGCTCGCCGGGCGGTGGCACGAACTGCCGGCCGGCCGGACGTACCGGCCTGGTCTCGTCGTCGCCGTCGGGGTATCGGGGCGGCTGGCGACGCGGCGGTTGACGGCGCGGCGGACCGCCGAGGTCACCTGATGATCGCGGTGGCCAGTCGTCCACGTCGCACACTCCCGGACCGTCAGCGGATCGCGTAACTCCAGCTCAGCCTGTTCTATCTCCGACATCGTGTAGGACGGGTAAGGCCCGGCCCGGGTTGCCCGCTCGACCGCCTGTCATCCGACCGTGGTCACGCAGCGCACTGGTCGGTGGACACGGAGCGGTACAGCGACGCCGGGTCGCCCGGCAGCACGCTCGTCACCTGCTGTGCCGTCAGCGCGAACCCGGTGTCGGGTTTGTCCACCGCCGCCCCGAACACGACGCCGAGCACGCCGCCCTTGGTGTCGATCAGCGGGCCACCGGAGTTGCCGCTGCGCACCTGCGCGAAGAGGGTGTAGACGTCGCGGTTCTCGGTCCGGTCCTCGTAGATGTTCGGACCGTTGAGGGTGATGCGGCTGCGGATGCGCGATGCCGACGCCGTGTAGTCGCCGTCCAGCGGGTAGCCGAGCACGATCGAGTCCTGGCCGTCACCGGCGGCCGCGGAGTCGAAGTGCAGCGCGGGGGCGGTGAGGTCGGGCACGGCGAGAATCGCCAGGTCGATGTCGGAGTTGTAGTAGACGACGTGCGCGTCCAACTGGCCGTCCTTCACCTCGACGGCCACCTCGTCGGTGCCGGCGACGACGTGCGCGTTGGTCAGCACCCGCTGCGGCGCGATCACGAACCCGCTGCCCTCCAGTGCCCGCGAGCACGACGGCGCCTCACCGTGGATCTTCACCACGCTGGGCCGCACGTCCTGCACGATCGCGCTGCTCTGCAGGGCCGTGTTCGGCGGGCCGACGTCGGCGATCGGGGTGCGGGAGAACGGGTTGGTGACGTCCGGCAGATCCGGGACGTCGAACAGTTTCCGCAGTTCGGCGGGCAGTTGCCGGGCCGAGTCGGGCATCAGCGAGTTGACCTGGCGCAGCACGGCGGACCGCTGCAGCGCCGCGGACAGCTGGGGCAGCCGGGAGAACGATGTGAGCGGCAGCGCGATCATCCACGCGACCACGAACACCACGACGCCCTGCAGGATCGCGCCCAGGGCGTTGTCCACCCACGCCACCTTCGGGTTGCGGATGCGCTGCTTGAGCATCCGCCCGCACCACACGCCGAACGTCTCGCCGAGCGCGACCAGCAGCACCAGGATCGCCACCGCGAACGCCACCCGGGTGGCCTGGTCGGTGAAGTTCTTGATCAACAGTGGCGCGATGCGTACGCCGACGACGGCTCCGAGCAGCACACCGACGAACGCCGGCAGTGCGATGACGACGCCCTGGCGCGCGCCGGACACGGCGGCTATCACCGCGATGATCACCACTACCAGGTCGACCCAGTTCACTGCCGCACCTCCGCGTCCGCAGCGGGCAGGGTACCGGGGGGCCGGTGATCGAGGTCGTCGGCGACGCGCCACGCCTCGTCCAGGTCGTACACGACCGTGTCGTCCCACGGCCGGTCCCAGCCCGACAGCGCGAGCAACGCGGTGAGCAGCCCGGCGGTGAACCCCCAGATCAGCATCCCGGGGAACAGGAACGCCGGGGACAGGATGCCGGCCCGGTGCCGCACGCGGATCCGGTTCGCCGGCTCGGTCAGGTGGGCGACGGGCACCCGGGCCACGGCCGCCGTCTCGCCGGGGTCGACGGCGCGCACGGCCGACGGGGTCACCCAGTGCGCCAGCACGGGGGTCACGTCGAAACCGGACACCGGGACGAACAGCCTGGGCAACAGCGCCACCGGCCGCACCCCGGCCGGGTCGATGCCGACCTCCTCGACGGCCTCCCGCAGCGCGGTCGCGACCGGCCCGTCGTCATCCGGTTCGGACCCGCCGCCGGGGAACGCGACCTGGCCGGCGTGCGAGCCGAGCGTGTCGGCACGGCGCAGCAGCAGCACGTCCGGGCCGTGCGTGTCGTGCCCGAACAGCATGAGCACGGCGGCCGACCGGGAGCCGGACCCGCCGGGCGCGGACAGCCGGCGAAACACCGCCGGGTCGAGGTCGGCCGTGCCCTTGACCAGGGGTGCGAGCCAGTCCGGCACCGTGGCCGGGTCCACCAGTGGCCCCGGCCGCCCGTTCTCGGACCGCTCGGTCATCCGGTCCCACCTCCCCAGTAGGTGGCCACCGCCTGCCGGACCTGGGCGACCGAGCCCAGGACCCGGGCCGGCCGGGTGATCAGGGTCGCGGTGCCGTCCGGTGCGACCAGGTAGGACACCGGGACGCCGACCGGCAGCCGCAGCGCGTTCGACGCCGCGTTCGTCGTGTCGTACACCATCGGGATGTGGTGCACGCCCAGCCCGGCCAGCAGGCGCAGCCCGTCGGACTGCTCGCTCTGCACCTGGACGCCGACGACCCGGATCGCGCCCTTCGACGCGGCGTACGCGTCCAGCGCGGGCAGTTCCTGCTGGCAGGGCACACACCAGCTGGCCCACACGTTCACCAGGGCGGGTTGCCCGCCCAGCAGGTTGCCCAGGTCGACCTGCGCACCGTTGGCCATGCAGGTCACCCTGGCCGCGGCCAGCGCGCCGGACGCCGTGCCCGACGCGGGCGTGCACGCCGGGAGCGCGGCCTTCGCCCGGGCCGGCCCCAGGTCGGGGGGCGCCTGGGCGGTCGGCGCGCCACCGCCGCGGGGCCAGACGGCGACGACCACGGCGACCGCGACCACGACGGCCGCGATCAGCCAGCGGACCGGCGTGCCGACCCGGACGGTCATGAGGCGCCCGCGGCCTTCCTGGACCGCTTCGGTGGGACGCGTTTCGTCTCGGCGAGCGACAGCAGGTGGTCCCGTTCCGGCCCCTTCACCAGGGCGGCGGCCTTGTCGAACTCGACCGGCCCGGTGCCGAACGACGGGCAGTCCTTCGCCAGCAGGCACACGCCGCACGCCGGCTTCTTCGCGTGGCAGACCCGCCGGCCGTGGTAGATGGTCCGGTGCGACAGCTTGGTCCAGTCCTTGCGCGGCACCAGTTCGCCCACGGCGAACTCGACCTTGACCGGGTCCTCCAGATCGGTCCATCCCCATCGGCGGACCAGCCGGCCGAAGTGGGTGTCCACGGTGATGCCGGGGACACCGAACGCGTCACCGAGCACCACGTTCGCCGTCTTCCGGCCGACACCGGGCAGCGTGACGAGGTCGGCCTGGTTGCCGGGCACCTCGCCGTCGAACCGCTCGACGAGCGCGGCCCCCAGTCCGATCAGCGCGGACGCCTTGTTGCGGTAGAACCCGGTGGGCCGGATCATCTCCTCCAGCTCGACCCGGTTCGCGCTCGCGTAGTCGGCGGCGGTGCGGTACTTCGCGAACAGGGCCGGGGTGACCAGGTTGACGCCCTTGTCCGTGCTCTGCGCGGACAGCACCACGGCGACGAGCAGCTCCAACGGCGTGGTGAAGTCCAGCTCGGCCTTGGCGTCGGGGAACTCGTCGTCGAGCACCCGGGTCATCCGCCGGACCCTGCGCACCAGCGCCAGGTGGGTCTCGGATGCGGTCGCGACGGAACCTGAAGTGGGTGACACGCGTCCAGCGTACGGGCGTGGCGAACCACCCGGTGGCGTGGCCGATGCGATCGTGGTCGGCGGGAAACCGGGTACCCCGGCCAGACGTCCGGCACAGTGGTACGCGAGAATCGAGCCACCATGACTTACTGGTTCGTGTTGATCATCCCGCTGGTGATCATGCTGTTCGCGTTGTTCATGGAGCGGGTCGAGGCACGTCTGAAGAACCTGACCATCCGGGAGAACGAGGTCGAGGAGTTCCTCGAACAGGCACGCCCGGACGAGGTCGAGGCGCTGTACGGCCACGGCATCGGCAGAGCCCTGGAGCTGTTCCGGCTGCGCCGCCTCGGTGGCCGTCCGAGCAGGCCGAAGGCTCGCCGTCCGCGGTCCAGGGTCTGAGTCGCGCGGCGTTTCGGACGCCGGCCGTGCGTACTGCGGCGTAACACGCTCTAAACTGCACGGCAGTGATCGGCGGCAGGCCGCGAGTCCTACAGTCCTGCCCGCCGCATGTAGACAGGAGGGACGACGTGGACGAGACCCTGGCGCGCGCCGGCATTTTCCAGGGAGTTGAGCCAGCGGCAGCAGAGGCGCTCGCCCAGTCGCTGGACCCGGTCGAGTTTCCGCGCGGCCACGTGATCTTCGCCGAGGGCGAACCGGGCGACCGGCTCTACATCATCCAGTCGGGCAAGGTGAAGCTCGGCCGCAAGTCGCCCGACGGCAGGGAGAACCTGCTGGCCATCATGGGTCCGGCGGACATGTTCGGTGAACTGTCCATCTTCGACCCCGGCCCGCGCACCTCCAGCGCCACCACGGTCACCGAGGTCAGGGCACTGGCGATGGACCGGGGCGCCCTGCGCGAGTGGATCAACAAGCGGCCGGAGATCGCCGAACAGCTGCTCCGGGTCCTGGCCCGCAGGCTGCGCCGGACGAACAACATGCTGGCCGAACTGATCTTCACGGACGTGCCCGGCCGCGTGGCGCGCGCACTGTTGCAGTTCGCCCAGCGCTTCGGTACCCAGGAGGCAGGCCTCCTGCGGGTCACGCACGACCTGACGCAGGAGGAGATCGCCCAGTACGTGGGCGCCTCCCGCGAAACGGTGAACAAGGCACTGGCGGACTTCGCCCACCGCGGCTGGCTCCGCCTGGAAGGCAAGAGCGTCCTGATCCTCGATCCGGAACGCCTGGCCCGCCGCGCCCGCTGACGCACTAAAGCGAAAAGCCCTCACGTCTCGCCCAGTGGGAGATGTGGGGGCTTTTCGTGTGCCCGCGCCAGGTGAGACAGGGCAGGCCAGTGGCGACGCACACCGAGACACGGCAGGCGCGCCGCGACACCGGGGCCGAGCGAACCGAAACCAGCCGCGCAGGCCCGCCCTGTGGACGAGCGGAGGGCCGGGCGCCACCCCCGACGTGGCG
>DASZXM010000412.1:0-7353 GCA_035546415.1 Pseudonocardiaceae bacterium | reverse complement strand
TGCTGGCCGGTGCGTCCGGCCAGCTGCGCAACATGGCGACCACCGGTGGCAACCCGTTGCAGCGCACCCGCTGCGTGTACTTCCAGGACGTGACCACCCCGTGCAACAAGCGGGACCCGGGCTCCGGATGTTCGGCGATCGGCGGATACACGCGCTACCACGCCGTGCTCGGCGTCTCCGACCAGTGCGTCGCGGCTCACCCCTCGGACCTGGCCGTCGCGCTGGCCGCCGTGGACGCGCGGGTCCACGTGCTGGGCCCGGACGGCGCGCGGGCGATCCCGTTCACCGCGCTGCACCGGCTGCCCGGCGCCCACCCCGAACAGGACACGGTCCTGGAGCACGGCGAGCTGATCACCGCGATCGACCTGCCGCCGGCACCGGTGGCCCGCGACTCCGCCTACCGCAAGGTCCGGGACCGCGCTTCGTACGCGTTCGCGCTGGTGTCGGTCGCCGCCGCGCTCACCGTCGCCGACGGCATCGTGACCGACGTGCGGCTGGCATTCGGCGGCGTCGCGGCCAAGCCGTGGCGGGCCCACCGCGCCGAGGACCTCCTGCGCGGCGGTCCCGCCGAACCGGCCGCCTACCGTGCCGCGGCCGACGTCGAACTCGCCGACGCACGCCCGCTGGACGGGCTCGACGGTGGCAACGCGTTCAAGATCCCCCTCCTGCGCCGCACGCTGGTGAGCGTCCTGGACGAACTGGCCGGAAAGGAGCCGCGCCGATGATCACCGACCCGGCCACTCCCCGTGCCATCGGGCAGGACCTGGTCCGGCGGGACGCCTGGGCGAAGGTCACCGGGACGGCCCCGTACGCCTACGAAGCACCGGCCACCGGGGCGGTCTACTGCCATCCCGTGCAGGCGACCGTGGCCCGTGGCCGGATCACCGGCATCGACGCCGAGGCCGCCAGGGCGCTGCCGGGTGTGCTGGCCGTGCTGACACCGGACGGCGCGGAGCGCCTCGCGTCCACAGCGGACGCCGAGCTGGCCGTCCTGCAGGACGACGACGTGGCCTTCCGCGGCCAGGTGGTCGGCGCGGTCGTCGCGGACACCCCGGAAATCGCCCGGCACGCCGCCGACCTGGTGCGGCTGACCTACCGGGAAGAGCCGCACGACGTCGAGCTGTCCGCCGACCGCCCCGACCTCTACCGGCCGGACAAGGTCAACCCGAACTTCCCCACCGACACCGAGCAGGGCGACGTCGACGCCGCGCTCGCCGCTGCCCACGTCACCGTCGATCAGACGTACACCACGCCGATGTACCACAACAATCCGCTGGAACCGCACGCGACGACCGCGCTGTGGGACGCCGGGGTGTTGACGCTGTGGGACTCCACGCAGAGCGTGCACGGCGTCCGCTCGACGGTCGGCGAGGTGCTCGGGTTGGAGCAGGAGCAGGTGCGGGTCATCTGCCCGTACGTGGGCGGCGGGTTCGGCAGCAAGGGCACGCCGCACGTGCACGTCGTGCTCGCCGCGCTGGCCGCCCGCGCGGTGCCCGGCCGACCGGTCAAACTCGCCCTGACACGCCAGCAGATGTTCACGCTGACCGGCTACCGCACGCCCACGATCCAGCGGATGCGGCTGGCCGCCGACCGGGACGGCACGCTGAGCGCCGTCGCGCTCGACGTGGTCGAGCAGACGTCCCGGATCAAGGAGTTCGCCGAACAGACCGCCCTCCCGGCGCGGATGATGTACGCCGCGCCCCACCGGCGCACCACCCATCGCCTCGCGGCACTGGACGTCCCGGTGCCGTCGTGGATGCGTGCTCCCGGCGAGTGCCCGGGCATGTTCGGTCCGGAGGTGGCGATGGACGAGCTGGCCGAGGCACTCGGCATGGACCCCGTCGAGCTGCGCATCCGCAACGAACCGAGCGTCGACCCGGAGTCCGGTGAGCCGTTCTCCAGCCGCAACCTCGTGGAGTGCCTGCGCACCGGCGCGCAGCGGTTCGGCTGGGCCGGCCGCGATCCCCGGCCGCGCGCCACGGAACGCGACGGGTGGTTGATCGGCACGGGTGTGGCCGCCTCGGTGTACCCGGCGAACCAGTTCCCCGAGTCGACGGCCCTGATCCGGTACGAGAACGGGCGCTACGTCGCCGAGATCGGCGCGGCCGACCTGGGCACCGGCACGTGGACGACGCTGGCACAGATCGCCGCCGACGCACTCGGCGTGCCGGTCGCCGACACCGAAGTGCGCATCGGCGACACCGACTATCCGCTGGCGTCGGTCGCCGGCGGCTCGTCCGGGCTGTCCACCTGGGGCACGGCCGTGGTGGAGGCGGCACGGGAGTTCCGCGACAAGTTCGGCACCGATCCCGAGGACGGTGACCACGCCAGTGGCAGCGTGAACGGTCACCCGGCCGACTCCGGCTACGCCAAGTACGCGTTCGGCGCCCAGTTCGCCGAGGCGTGGGTGCACGCGGTGACCGGTGAGGTGCGGGTGCCCCGGCTGTACGGCATGTTCGCCGCCGGCCGGATCATCAATCCCCGGACGGCCCGTTCCCAGTTCATCGGTGGCATGACGATGGGCCTGTCGATGGCGCTGCACGAGCAGAGCGTGCTGGACCCGCGCTTCGGCCACGTGGTCAACCACGACCTCGCCGAGTACCACATCGCGGCCAACGCGGACGTGCCCGACGTGCGCGCCGACTGGATCGACGAGATCGACCAGCACGTGAACCCCATGGGCAGCAAGGGAATCGGCGAGATCGGCATCGTCGGCACGGCGGCGGCGATCGCCAACGCGGTCCACCACGCGACGGGAGTGCGGGTGCGCGACCTACCGATCAGCACACCGGTCCACGCGGCCGGCTGAGCGCGCGGCGACCCCGACATGGCGCCGTCGTGGCACGGCATGGAACGCGCGGGTGCGGGAATACCCGGGTATGGCACAACGCATCTGGTACGGCCTGGCGGCCGGAGCCGCCGGGACGACAGCCCTGAACGCCGTCACCTACCTGGACATGGCCGTGCGCGGCCGACCGGCCAGCAGCACACCGGAACAGACCGTCCGCATGATCGAGGACGCCACGCATCTGTCGCTGTCGCAGGACGGTCCGGACAGCGACGCCGCCGGCAACCGGCGCGGCGGGATCGCCGCGCTGATGGGCATCGCGACCGGCCTCACCAGCGGTGTCGCCTACGCGCTGCTCCGTCCGCACGCACCCGCCGTCCCGCTGCCGGTGGCCGGTCTGGTGGCGGGCATGGCGGCGAACGCGGGCACCGTGCTGCCGATGGCGGCGTCCGGGGTCAGCGACCCGCGGACCTGGACGCCGTCGTCCTGGCTGTCCGACATCGTGCCGCACATCGCCTTCGGCATGGTCACGGCGGCCGTGTTCGACGCGCTCGACCGGCCGAGCACGCCATCCCGGCTCGCCGCGGCGCTCCGGCGGGTCACCGCCATCGCCGGCAGGTAGCGCGGTACGTGGGGAGCGGGGCGCCGGAGTGCCGCTTCAGTCCTCACCCGGCCACGTGCCGGTGGCCTTCCGGTACGCGACGGCCCCGGCACGGTCGACGGCGGCCCTGACCACGCTGAAGATCGCACCCTGGATCATGGCGGCGGTGAGCACCTCGCCCCAGCCGTGGCTGGCGGACGTCGCCTCCGGCGCGTCTTCTTCGTGCCCGAGGCGCTTCCACAGCCACCGGAACACCCGGCTGCCGGCGAACCCGCCCAGCAGTCCGAACACCATGCCGAACGGCTTGTAGAGCACTCTCATTTCCCTCGCCTGCCGATCCGGCGCAACACCATCACCAGCGCCACGGCGACGGCGGCGGCCAGGGCCGGCCGCTGCCGGATGGCCTCGGCGAGCTGGAAGCCCTGCTTGCGGACCGGTTCGGGCAGCTGGTTGATCTGCTGCGCGGCGCGGTCACCGACCTGCCGGGCCGCATGCCGCGCGGTGTCGGCGACGGCGGCGGCGCTCTGCTTGGCCTGGTCCACGACCTGCCCGGCGCTCCGCTTGGCCTGGTCGACCACCTCACCGGCGCTCTGCACGGCCTGCTCGGCCACCTGGCCCGCGCTCTGCACGGCCTGCTCGGCCACCTGGCCCGCGCTCTGCTTCGCCTGCCCGGCCACCTCCCCGGCACTCTGCTTCGTCTGCTCGGCCACCTGGCCCGCGCTCTGCTTGGCCTGCCCGGCCACCTGACCGGCCCCCTGCTTCGCCTGCCCGGCCACGTCCCCGGCCCCCTGCTTGGCCTGGTCGGCGACCTGGCCTGCACTGTCCTTCGCCCGGGCCGCCACCTGGCCCGCGGTGTCCTTCGCGCGGCCGACGGCCTGATCCGCCTTGCCCTTGGCCATGTCCACCACGTCACCGGCGCTCTGCTTGGCCTGGCCGACCGCCTCTCCCGCGCGGTTCTTGGCGACGTCGGCCACGTCACCGGCGTTGTGCTTCGCCCGGCCGGTCACCTGGCCCGCGTTCTTCTTCGTCAGGTCCACCACGTCTTCCGTCGATTCCTTGGCGTGCTTGGCGACGTCGCCCGTCGCGCCCTTCGCCGTGGCCTTCGTCTGGTCGACCGCGTCGGCCGCCTTCCTGGGCCTACCGCTCATCGGTTGCCCTCCTTCGCTCATGGTCACTGTTTGCCCAGTTTCGGAGCGGAATCAACGTCCTCCCCCTCGGGGATCGACCGCGTGTCACGCAGCGGCAGGAACGGCTCCTCGTCGTCGGTCGCCCGGTCCGCCGCGATCTGCCGGCCGCGCGCCAGTTCCGCGTCGAACTCCGCGCCCAGCAGCACCGCCAGGTTCGAGATCCACAGCCACACCAGGAAGACGATGACGGCCGCCAGCGAGCCGTAGGTCTTGTTGTACGAGCCGAAGTTGGCGACGTAGAAGGCGAACCCGGTGGACGCGATCGCCCACAGCAGCACCGCCAGCAGGCCGCCGGGGCTCAGCCAGCGGAACCCGGGCTGGCGCACGTTCGGTGCCAGCCAGTACAGCACCGCGATCGCCAGGCTCACCAGCAGCACCAGCACCGGCCACTTCGCGATGTTCCACACCGTGATCCCGACCGAGCCGATGCCCAGCAGGTGGCCCGCCTTGGTGGCCAGCGAGCCGGTGAACACCAGGCCGACCGCGCAGATCACCAGCAGGACCACCATGGCCAGGGTCATCGCGATGCGCAGTGGCACGGTCTTCCACAGCGGCCTGCCCTCGGCGACGTCGTAGATGGCGTTGGAGGCCCGCATGAACGCGCCCAGATAACCCGACGCCGACCACAGCGCGCCCGCCAGGCCGATGACGGCCAGTGGGCCGGCGAAGTGGTGGGCGTTGCGGATCGCGCCGACGATCATCGAACGCGCCGCGCCGGGTCCGATCGAGTTGAGGTTGTCGATCAGCGACTGGGTCGCTGACGGGCCCAGCATGCCCAGCAGGGCGGTCACCAGGATGATCCCGGGGAACAGCGACAGCACCGCGTAGTAGGTGAGCGCGGCCGCCCAGTCGGTGAGGTTGTCGTCGCGGAACTCGCGGATCGTGCGTTTGAGGACCCCGAACCAGCCCCGTCTCGGCAGGTCGGTCGGACCGGCTGGAACCCGGACGTCCGGGTCGGCGGTGGGTCGGGCCATGGTGTTCTCCTGCCGCTGCGGCGTTGGTAACACCGACTACCCAGAAAGCGGCGGGCCCCAACCCTCGTCGGCGACGGCGATGTGGTCGCGCAGCGGGATCGGCGAGGACAACACCCGGTCCCGGGAACCGGGCGGACCGGCCAGCACCGGGAAGGTGTGCAGGTTGCGGCAGGCTGCGGCGTGTGCGCTCGCCCAGCGCGGTGGGTCGATCAGCGAGACGAACCGCAGGGCACGGCCGGCGAACAGCGTGTGGGTCGCCAACAGCGAGTGGTGCAGCGCCTCGTTCGGGGACGCCGACGGTCCGACCGTGGTGTCGGTGTTGTCGACGCACAGCCGCAGCCGGTACGCCCGCCGCGCGAGATCGACGGGTTCGACGCGCATTGTGGCGGCCGCGGTGAGCGCCCGTCGCAGGCGCACCACCTGGTCGACGACGCCGATCCGCTCCACGGTCGCGTCACCGGCGACGCCGATCACGAACGTCCGGTCGGCACCGACCAGATCGTCCAGCGGCACCTCGATATCCCACTCGTGCGGCACGGTCTCGTCGGCGGACACGTAGCTGGTGCCACCGACGTCCAGTGACTCCACGTGCTCGTACCAGCCGCCCGGACCGTACCGTTGGACGTCGTTCACCTGTAGTTGCAGGAACCGGACACGGACGGAGACGGCGGCGGCGCCACCCGCTTCCACCTGGACGATGCACTCCGTCCGCTGCCGCCACGACTCGACGGGCCCGTTGTGCTCCGCCCACCGGCGCGGCGTCAACACCCCGAACCAACGGTCGTCGCGGATGGCGTCGGTGACCGAACGCGCCCGCGGGACGTCGACATCCGATTCGACGTCGGCAACAGGCGACGGATTACTCGCTGTGTGCACCACTTCTGGCCTCCACGGTGGTTCCCCCGCCCGCAGGCAAGCGTGCCACTCCCATACCCACTCGGCCACATTTCCAAGCCCGCCGTCGATACCAGACCGATTCATCTGCGGCGTTCGGGGTAGCCGGACAGCATGGCAGTACTGAACGTGCTCGTGGACCGACGCCCGGAACACGTCTGGGACGTGCTGAGCGATGGAGGAGCCTATGCGGAGTGGGTGGTGGGCACCCGACGAATCCGTCGGGTGGACGACCACTGGCCCGAAGAAGGCAGTCAGATTCACTTCACGGTGCAGCTCGGACCGGTGTCGATCGACGACGTCACCACGGTTCGGCTGGTCGAGCCCGGGCACCGGCTGGAACTGGAGGCGGCGGCGGGGTGGCTGGGGACGGCCCGGGTGTCGATCGCGCTGCTGCCCTGGGGCGGCTCCCAGACGCTGGTGATCCTGGACGAGCACCCACTCACCGGCCCGGGCGCCCGCTGGCACTCCGTGGCGCTGGACGCCCTGCTGCGCCTGCGTAACCAGCGCATGGTCCGCGGCCTGGCCGACCTGGTGCACCGCCGCCATCCCGAGTGACCCGCCGCGGCGGCTGCCTCAGCGGCCGATGGCCCAGCGGGTCGCCGACGCGGCCACCGACTGGAGGTGCACGCGATCGGCACGCAATGCCGCACGCGCCGCGTTCGCACCGCACGCACCGTGCACGGCCCCGCCCGGATGCGCCGACGACGACGCCAGGTACAGCCCGGCGATCGGCGTCTCCGGGCGGCCCAGTGCGGGCGTCGGGCGGAACACCAACTGCTGGTGCACCGCGGTCGTGCCCCCGTTGATCGCCCCACCGACCAGGTTCGCGTTGTCGGCGTGCATCTGATCGGGGCTGGTGATCCGCCTGGCCAGCACCAGCTCGCGCCACCCCGGTGCGAACCGCTG
>DASZXM010000411.1:0-7522 GCA_035546415.1 Pseudonocardiaceae bacterium | reverse complement strand
CCAGTCACCGGTGGTGCTCAGCGGCGGCTACGGCGACCGGGCCGTGATGCCCATGCCGCGCCTGGACACCACGTCGGTGCGGCGCACGGCGGCCCGGCCGATGACGTTCCACGCGACGGCCGACGGGCAGGACGTGACGCTCACCCCGATCGCCCGCACGCACCACCAGCACTACACCGTGTACTGGCTGACCGGCGCCCCACCGCCCCCACCGCCCGCGTTCGCCGCGTGGTACCGGTTCGACGAGACCAGCGGCACGACGGCCGCCGACTCGTCGGGCAACGCCGCTACGGCCACGCTGGTCGGCGGCACGTCCTGGACCACCGGCCGCCTCGGCGGCGCCGTCGCACTGGACGGCACGAGCGGCTACGTGCGACTGCCCGACGGCGTCGTCAACGGTGCCACGGCGTACTCGGTGGCGACGTGGGTCAACCTGCGCACGGCACCGATGTGGTCGCGGGTGTTCGACTTCGGCACCGGCACCACCGCGTACATGTTCCTGACGCCGGCCAGCGGCGACAACACGCTGCGCTACGCGATCACGTCCGGTGGCGCGGGCGGCGAACAGCAGATCAACGCGAGCCCGCTGCCCACCGGAAGCTGGCAGCACGTGGCCGTCACGTACGCCGAGGGCACCGGAATCCTGTACGTCAACGGCGTCGAGGTGGGCCGCAACACGGCCATGTCGGTCCAACCGGTGTGGTTCGGCAACGACATCAAGCAGAACTACCTGGGCAAGTCCCAGTACGCCGACCCGTACCTGGCGGGCGCGCTGGACGACTTCCGCCTGTACGGCCGCGCGTTGACACCGGACGAGGTCGCCGCCCTGGCCGCCGCGGCCGGGTGAGTGCTCGGCGGCCGCGCCGGGTGAGCGCTCGGTCCGCCGCAGCCGGGTGACCGCTCAGCCTCCGTCCGGCGGGACGTCCAGGCGGTCGGCCAGTTCCCGCCTGCCGCGGTCGGTCACCGACACCGCCCGGTCACCGCGCCCGCGGGTGATCCACCCGGCGTGCTCGGCGTGGTCGAGCAGCACCGCGCCCAGCCGGCCACCCAGATGGTGGCGTTGTTCGCTCCAGTCGAGGCAGAACCGCAGCAGCGGGCGCCTGCCGGGGCCGGCCAGCCGGTCGGGGTCGATGCCCAGGACCGCCAGCAACGCGGGCAGACCCGGGCCCGCCTGGTAGGGGTGGTCGGGCAGCACGGCGGCGATCGGGTCGCCCGGCCGGCGGCGCGTGTCGGCGATCCCGTCCACGGCCACGATGGCCCGCCGGTCGACGAACGCCTGGGTGATCGCGCAGCCGAGTCGGCCGGCCAGATGGTCGTAGCAGGTCCTGGCGCGGCGCAGGGCCGCCGCCCGGGTGTGCTCGCGCAGCGACCGGACCGGTCGGCCGGGGGCGACAGCGGCCAGCGTCTCCAGCAGGGCGGCCACCCGCTCGGACGCCAGCCGGTAGTAGCGGTGCCGCCCGGACCGCTCGCCGGTGATCAGGCCACCGGACATCAAGCGCTTGAGCTGGGTGCTCGCCGCCTGCGGTGACACGCCTGCCTCGTCGGCCAGCACGCTGGCCGGCAGCGACCGTCCGTCGGCCAGCGCGAGCAGGACGCGCGCCCGGGTCGGGTCGGCGAACAGGCCGGCCACGGCGGCGATGTCGGCGTCGCCCCTGGCCGTCCGCGGTGTCGTGATGCCGTCCATGAGTCCATCATGCGACGAGCACACTTCCACGGTGGCGGAAGTGTTCCGGGCGCATGCTGGGGTCATGACCCGGACGGACACGACGACCACGTCGCGCGGCCTCGTGCTGACCGTCATGTGCACCGGCTACTTCCTGGTGCTGCTCGACGTCACCGTCGTCAACGTGGCGCTGCCTCGGATCGGCACCGGGCTGGCCGCCGGGGTCACCGGGCTGCAGTGGGTGGTGGACGGCTATTCGCTGGCACTGGCGGCGCTGCTGCTGGCCAGCGGCACGATCGGCGACCGGTACGGCCACAAGCGGGTGGTCCTGGCCGGCATGTTGGTCTTCGCCGTCGCCTCACTGGGCTGCGCGGTCGCCCCCACGGCGGGGGTGCTGATCGCCGCGCGGGCGGTCCAGGGGATCGGCGCCGCCCTGTTGCTGCCCGGCACGCTGGCCATCATCAGCCGCACCTATCCGGAGCGGCGCGAGCAGGCCAGGGCGATCGGCGTCTGGGCCGGTGTCGGCAGCGTGGCGCTGCCGGCCGGCCCGCTGGTGGGTGGCCTGCTGGTGCAGGGACCGGGGTGGCGGTGGGTGTTCGCGGTGAACGTGCCGATCGTGGTGGTGGCCGGGCTGGTGGCGCTGCGGCGGGTGCGCGAGGACGCCGGACGCGGCGACCGCGAGCTGGACCCGCCGGGCACCGTCCTGGTCGTGGTCGGGCTGGCCGCGGCGACGTTCACGATCATCCAGGCGGGCCACGCCGGGCTCGGTGCCGCCGTGGTGGTCGGCGCCGTGGTCGCGGTGGCCGCCTTCGGCGGTCTGGTCGCCGCCGAGCGCCGTGCCGCGCAGCCGTTGCTGCCGCCGGACCTGTTCCGGCGTCCGGCGTTCGTGACCGCCAACGTCGTGGCCGGCTGTATGAACCTGGGCAGCCTCGGCCTGCTGTTCCTGCTCACGCTGTTCCTGCAGACCGTGCAGCACCGGCCGGCGCTGCTGGCCGGTCTCGCGGTACTGCCGTTGTTCCTGCCGCTGAGTCTCTTGGCGCCGGTCGCGGGTCGGCTCGCCGGCCGGGTCGGGCCGAAACCGGTGATGATCGCCGGACTGGCGCTGGCCGCCGCCGGGGTCGGTCTGCTGTCCACTTGGGACGCCGGTAGTCCATACGTGTCCCTGCTGCCGGCGATGGTCTGCTGGGGAGTCGGTCTCGGCGTGCTCACCCCGGCTGTGGTGTCCGCCGCGATCGCCGCGGCCCCGGCCGACCGGTCCGGCCTGGCGTCCGGGGTGAACAACACGGCCCGGCAGGCCGGTGGCGCGATCGGCATCGCCGCGTACGGCGCCGTGGCCGGCGAACCGGGAGACGGCCGGTTCCTCACCGGCCTGCACGTCACCGGGCTGGGTACGGCGGCCCTGTTCGTGGCCGCCGCGCTGGCCACCGTGGCGTTCGTGACGGCGCGCACGTCGGCTTGACACGAACACCGTTCGTATATAGAACGGTGTTCGTGTTGGATGACGTGGACGTGACAGTCGTCGGAGCCGGACCGGTGGGTCTCATGCTCGCCGGGGAACTGGCGCTGAGTGGAGCATCCGTGCTGGTGATCGAGCGGCTGGCCGAGCCGGACGCGGCGATGAAGGCGCAGTCGATCAGCATCCCGACGGCTGAGGCGCTCGACCGTCGCGGCCTGCTGCCGGCCGCCGAACAGGTGCAGCGCCGGGCGCTCGAACGGTTCGGATCGTTCGCCGGGCGCTCCGCGGCGGACCGGCACGCGCCCGACACCCGGTTCACCGGGCACTTCGCGGGCATGGTGCTGGACGCCGACCTCGTGGACTGGTCCGACCCGGACCTCGCCGCGCACACGGCGGCCGGCGGGGTGCGGATGGTGCCACAGCGCGACCTGGAGGCACTGCTCACCGAGCACGTCACGCGCCTGGGTGTGCCGATCCGGCGCGACGTGGCGGTCACGGCGCTGGACGACACCGGCGACGGCGTCCTCGTCGGCACCACCGACGGTACGGTGCGCACTGCGTGGCTGGTCGGGTGCGACGGCGGGCACAGCACCGTGCGCCGCCTGGCGGGGATCGAGTTTCCCGGCACCGCCCCGGAACTCACCGGCTACCAGGCGGTCGTCGACATCGCCGACCCGGAGCGGCTCGCCGACGGGTGGGTGTGGTCCCACGCTGGGGCGTACCGCTGCGGGCCGCAGCCCGGCCGGGTGGTGACCGTGGAGTTCGGCGGTGCTCCCACCGACCGCACGGCACCGGTCACGCTGGCGGAGGTGCAGGCGAGTCTGCGCCGCGTCTCGGGCACCGACGTGACCCTGACCGCGCTGCGCGCCACCCCGACCCGCTGGACCGACAACACCCGCCAGGCCGCGACCTACCGGTCGGGCCGGGTGCTGCTGGCCGGCGACGCCGCCCACGTGCACCCGCCGTTCGGCGGCCAGGGACTCAACCTCGGCATCGGCGACGCGACGAACCTCGGCTGGAAGCTGGGCGCCGTCGTCGCCGGATGGTCCCCCGACGGGCTGCTGGACACCTACGACGCCGAGCGCCGTCCGATCGGCGCCTGGGTGCTGGACTGGACGCGGGCACAGATCGGGGTGCTGCGCGGCGACCCGAAATCGGCCGCGCTGCGTGGGATCGTGAGCGACCTGTTGCGCACCAGGGACGGCACGACCTACGCGGTGAAGCAGATCTCCGGTGTCACCCAGTGCGTCGACCTGGTCGGCGACCACCCGCTGGTCGGGCGGTACGTGCCCGACGTGCGGCTGGCGGACGGCTCCCGCCTGGCCGACCACGGTCACGGCGGCGGGTTCCTGCTGGTGGACCGCACCCCGGACGGCGCGTTGGCGCGGCGCGCCGCGGCGTGGGCCGGGCGGGTGACGATCGTGACCGACGATCCGGCCGCGCCTGCTGGTCTGTTGGTGCGTCCGGACGGGGTGGTCGCGTGGGCGTGTGACACCGTCGATGTCCCTGCCGTCGCGGCCCTGGAGGCGGCGCTGCGGCGGTGGGCGGGTGAGCCGGCGCCCGAACCGGTGGACTGAACGCGCGGCCCGGCCAGGAACGTACAAGACCACGGCAGGCCGGACGGCGACGATCGGCGGCGTGGACTCCGACGACACCGGCCCCTACCTGTACCTGCTCGTCACGATGGTGCTCTTCGGGACCGCGTTCACCAGTTCCAAGATCGTGGTCGGGCACATGCCGCACGACGTGGCCGGTGCACTGCGGTTCGGCGGCGGCGCCGTCATCCTCGTGCTGCTGCTGTGCCTGCGGCCCGGTTCGGCGCGCTTCTCCTGGCGGGACGTGGCCCGGGCCGGGCTGGTCGGCCTCGTCGGCGTCTTCGCCTACAACTTCTTCTTTTTCTGGGGACTGTCGCTGGCTCCGGCCATCGACGGCAGCATCATCGTGCCGGTGCTCAGTCCCGTGCTGACGACGATCGTCTACCTGGTGACCGGCCGGGAGACCGCATCTGCCGTCCGGGTCGCCGGGCTGGTGATCGGGATCGCCGGGGCCGTGGTGTTCTTCGTCGGCATCGGTGGCGCGGGCGGCGGGCTGACCGGGTCACGGCTGACCGGTGATCTCATCTACCTGCTCGGCGCGGGCTGCTGGTCGGCGTACAGCATCGCGTCCAAGAAGGTGTTGGCCGGGATGGAACCGTTGCGGGCGACGACGTACGCCACCGGCGTCGGGGCGCTCGCCCTGGTGCTGGTCGCCGTGCCGTCACTGTCCGATACGGACTGGTCGTCGCTGCCCTCGGCCACGTGGGTCAACGTCGCCTTCCTCGCGGTCGGGCCGACCGCGTTGGCGTACCTGTTCTACTATCGCGCGCTGGGCTCGGTCAGCCCCGTCACGGCCACCGTCGCCATGTTCGCGGTGCCCGTCTTCGGCACGATCTCGTCCGTGGTGTTCCTCGGCGAGTCCTGCACGGCGGTCCAGGTCGTCGGTGCGGCGATCACGATCGTCGGTGCGCTGCTGGCCGTCACCCGGGGCCGGGTGACCAGAACCGACGACCGTGACGTCTCGGCGGGGACCGGCGTCAGCTGACCCACCGGTCGGCGAACCGGGCCAGGGCGGCCCGCACGTACTCGCGCTTGGCGGGACTGCCGCGGTGGCCGGACTCGTCGCACACGAACAGCTCCGCGTCCGGCCAGGCCGCGGCCAACTCGTAGGCCGTCTCCACCGGACAGCTCAGGTCCTGCCGGCCGTGCACCAGCACCCCCGGGATGCCGGCCAGCTTGCCCGCGTCCCGGATCAGCTCGCCGTCGGCCAGCCAGCCGTAGTGGGCGTAGTAGTGCGCGCACAGCCGCACCATCGCCATCAGGCCGTCCTCGACGGGTCCGCTGAACGACGTCGGCTTGACGTTGGGCTCCAACGACAGCACGGCCTCCTCCCACCGCGCCCACGCGGCCGCCGCCCGGGCGCGCACGTCCCGGTCCGGATGCCGGAGCAGGCGGTCGTAGGCGGGCACGACGGGGTCCGCGCCGTCGACGGCGGCCACGAACCGCGCGTACTCCTCCGGGAAGAAGCGGGACACCCCGCCGTACAGCCAGTCGATCTCCCGGTGGCGGGTGGTCGTGACGGCGGACAGCACGATCTCGGACACGCGGTGCGGGTGGCGGAGCGCGTAGGCCAGCGCCAGCGTGGAACCCCAGGAACCGCCGCGCAGCAGCCACCGGTCGATGCCCAGGTGCTCACGCAGCAGTTCCA
This sequence comes from Pseudonocardiaceae bacterium, assembly GCA_035546415.1. Classification (GTDB taxonomy): domain Bacteria; phylum Actinomycetota; class Actinomycetes; order Mycobacteriales; family Pseudonocardiaceae; genus DATEPR01. The sequence continues at coordinate 1,160 of DASZXM010000411.1, read as the reverse complement.
GGTCGGCGACCAGGTGGGCGGTGGTGTTGAACCGCAGGTCGGTGGTGGGATCGGCGGCGCTGGGCGTGCTGCGGCCGCAGCCGCGCTGGTCGTAGAGCACGACGCGGTATCGCTGCGCGTCGTACGCGTCGCGCATCCGCTGGTCGCAGCCCTGCCCGGGGCCGCCGTGCAGCACCACCAACGGCTTTCCGTCCGGATTGCCACACGTCTCCCAGTACACCTGGTTGCCGTCCCCGACATCCAGCATTCCACGCGCGTACGGTTCGGTCATGGCGGCAATCCTGCCGGTCAGCGGTAGTGCAGGATACCGGATTTCAGCGTCGACGCCGTGAGATGCTTGTAGCCGACACCGGCGAAGTAGACGAGCAGTTCGTGATCGTCCTGGCTGAGCAGTTGACCCTCACCCCAGAGGCGGTGGCGGACGGGAACCCCGCCGGTGACGGCTGGGCGTGCCGGGGCGGCGGTCGTCCGGGGGTGGTCGTTGTCGCAGTTGTCGCACGGCGGCGGGTAGTGCTCGCCGAAGTACGCCAGGAGTTCGGCGCGGCGGCAGTGGGTGCTCTCGGCGTACCCGCGGACGGTGTCGATGCGGCTGGTCAGGATCGCCTGCCGGCGCTGGTCCAGGGACACCAGCTGGGCGGTCAGGTCGGCGGGCGTCGGCAGTTGTCGTCGGTGGCTGACCACCCGGTGGTGGCCGGCGCCGGTGACGGTGACGACGCCCAGTTCGGCCAGCTCGTTGACGACCCGGTCGACGGCGTGCGCCGGCACGTCCGCCGACCGCACGAGATCCGGCACGGCGACGTCGTCGCCCATGTTCTCCAGGGCGTCGACGACCCGGTGGAACGTCGTCTCGCCCAGGTGGGCGCGCGCGGCGAGCAGGCGGGGGATGCGGACGGTGCGCGGGTCGTGCACCAGCACGGCGGCCGCTGGCTGCCCGTCGCGCCCGGCACGCCCGATCTCCTGGTAGTAGTCGTCGATGCTCGCCGGGACACCGGCGTGGACGACGGTGCGGATGTCGGGCTTGTCGATCCCCATGCCGAACGCGCTCGTCGCGACGACGACGTCGAGGGCGCCGGCGAAGAACCGGTCCTGCACGTCCGCGCGGGCGGCGGCGGTCATGCCACCGTGGTACGGCGCGGACCGGAAGGCGTCCTTGCGCAACC
>DASZXM010000410.1:0-8275 GCA_035546415.1 Pseudonocardiaceae bacterium | reverse complement strand
GGCCGACAACGTCAGTGCCACCTGGGCGATCTCCAGTGCGCCCGCTCCGTCCCCGTCGTCGGGGTACGTGTCGGCGATGCCGCCGCCAACGCCCGCGACCAGCCGTCGAGTACCGCGTCGTCGGCGGTCGACGCCCATCCGGGCAGCGTCGGACCCGGCACGGCCCGACCGTCATGGATCGCCAGCAGACCGACGGCCAGCGCCGCGGTCCACGGACACTGGCGCTTGATCCCGGCCGGGCGGGTCATCTCGGCACGTCGGTGATCACCGCTGTCGCGAGGGCTGCCTGGGAACGGCGGATCTGTTCGGGCGTGCGTCCGCTGGCGAGCAATTCCTCGACCAGGTCGATGTGGATCGCGGCGAGGAGGGCGTGGGCGGCGTACCCGGCGTCGCCGGCGGTCGCGTCGGGCATCGCGTCGGCGATCAGGCTCCGCAGCGTGTCCTGCATCCACCGGTAGCGCTCGGTTCGCAGTGCGCCGGTGGAGGCGAGTTCCCGTGCGCGGATGAGGTGGCGATTGTCAGCTTGAAGGTGAGCGCCGCGTCCAGGAACGCGATGATCCGCTCCCGTGACGGCGCGTCGGACCCCAACGGCGGCTGCCGGCCCTCCACTGCCTGACGCACCGGCGCGAACTTCGCGTCCGACAGGGCGTCGAGCAGTCCGTCACGGCTGCCGAAGGCCCGGAACAGGGTGGCCTTGCCGATGCCGGCCGCCGTGGCGACGGCGTCCATCGTGACCGAGCCCGGGGCGTCGGCATCGGCGAAGAGCGCCTCGGCGGCGGCAAGGACGCGCGCCACGGGGACAGGGGGGCGACCACGCCGGACCGAGGGCCGCGACGCGATCGCCGCCCGCCTGCGTGCGGTCTTCGACGCCGACACAGGGCGCCTGCGCTTCGGATCGTTCGACAACGCCCGGGTACGCGAAGCCGGCGACGAGGTCATCATCGAAGGCGACGGCCACCACCGAACCGCCGACGGCACCCCGGTCGAGATCAGCTGCGTCTGGTTCATCACCCGGCGCGACGGGCAGGTGACGCACTTCCGCGACTACATGAACCCGGTGCCGCTGACGACGCACAAGCTGATGCGACCCAGCTGATGCGACCGGCTGATGTGACCGGATGACGGCGATCCGCCTCCACGCCGGATCTGCGTGCCCGCCAGGCGCATCCCGGCTCGGGTCCGCGGCCGGCGCCGGAGGCGGAGACGGCCGGCGCCGTGCCGGTCGAGCCGACCCGGTGCGCGACCTACGGGGAACGCCTGGGCGGAGGCCCAACATATGCGGGCACCCGTCCGTTCGGCGGAATCTTGCGCCGTAGCACAAGGGTGTTGTCTCGGCTTTCACTGCCGCCGGCGACTTCTCGCCGCGGGTCACCTATCGCGTCGGGCTCGGGGGTCGCACATGTCTCGGTCATCGGGCAAGGCAAGACGCGGCGTCGCCGTGGTCACCGCGTTCGCCCTGGCACTGTCCGCCATCGACGTCCCGCCTGGCATGGCCGCGCAGGCCGGACCGACCGGTTCGGCGCCGACCCAGCACACCGGGTCGGCCAGCGGCCGCGGCCACCGCACGAGCACGACGGCGACCACGACGAACCTGCCCACCGCGGCACGCCACCCGGCTCGCCCGCGGAACGCCGTGCCCGACACCCGGTCCACCCCGAAGCTCACCGGCAACACCCCGCTCCAGGCCGCCACCGTGATCGACCCGAAGGTCACCCGAGGGACGCCTGCCGCCGGATTCGACCCGAAGACCAGCGTCGAGCAGCCGGCCGACCGCACCGCCACCACCCGGACGTTCCGCAACCGGGACGGCACCCGCACTCTCCGGCTCTATGACGGCCAGGCCAACGTCCGCCGGCCCGCCGGCTCCTGGTCTCCGGTCGATCTCACGCTCGCCACGAACACCACCGGACTGGCTCCGAAGAACGCGCCGCACCATGTCTCCTTCACCCGGACCGGTAGCGCCGCCGAACTGGCCACGGTCGACGTCGACGCCGGCCACCGTGTCGCGTTCGGCCTCGCCGGTGCCACTGCCGCGACCGCTGTCCCGCACGGTGACACCGCGACCTACCGGGGCGTGCGTGCCGGCACCGACCTCACGCTGACCGCGACGCGCTCCGGTGTGCGGGAGAACCTGGTCCTGTCCTCCCGCACCGCCGCCGAGAGCTACGTGTACCCGCTGCGCCTGACCGGCCTGACGCCCGTCCTGGACCACGGCGCCGTCCGGCTCACCGACACCACCGGCGCGACCCGGGCCACCATCCCCTCGGGCCTGATGACCGACGCGCACGGCGCCACGTCCGCCGCCGTGCACTACGCGCTCGCCCGCACCGCGACCGGTTGGAACCTCACGGTGACCCTGGATCGGGCCTGGCTGGCCGATCCGCACCGCGCCTACCCGGTCACCGTCGACCCGTCCGTCCAGATCGACACCGACTCCGACGACACCTACGTGCGTTCCGGCCTCGGTGACGAGTCGGCGGCGCCCGATCTGCAGATCGGCCAGACGGGCAGCGGAATCGCCCGCTCCTACCTGCACTTCGGCAACCTCTACCCGACGTTGAAGAACAAGTACGTCGACGGCGCGTCCCTGGTGGTCGACGACATCGACGCCCACGACTGCACCGCGACCCCGGTCACGCTGTTCCGCGTCGCGTCCGGTTGGTCGGGCGGCGGCCTGCGCTGGCCGGGTGCTTTCGGGGAGTCGGCGCCGCAGCGGGTACTGGACACGAGGACCAGCCTGGGCGGCCACCAGCGGAAGGTGACCGCCGGCGAGGCCGTGACGGTGCCGGTACGCGGTGTCGCGGGAGTGCCGGCCGACGCGACGGCTGTCGCGGTCAACCTCACCGGCACCGGTGCGACGGTCGCGGACAACCTGTCGGTGTACGGGCAGAACCCGTCGAGTTCGTCCACGCTCAACATCGACCCGGCCGAGGACCGGGCCAACATGTCGATCACCGCGATCGGTGACGACGGCGCCATCCACGTCCACAACGCGAGCGGCCAGATCGACGTCCTCGTCGACATCGTCGGCTGGTTCGCACCGGGCAGTGCCGGCAGCCGCTACTACGCCCTGCCGCAGCCGGTCCGGATGCTGGAGACCCGGAGCGGCATCGGCCTGCGGCACAGCCCGCTGGCCGCGGGCGACGTTGTCGACGTGCGGGTCGGCGGCCTGTCCGGCGTGCCGTACACGGCAACGGGAGTGCTGCTCAACGTCGCGGGGATCTTGCCGACGGCGAACGGGTTCCTCACCGTGTGGTCGGCCGACCAGCCCTATCCGGGACTCTCGTCGCTCAACGAGATGACCGGCGCGGTCACGGCGAACGCGACACTGCCCCAGTTGGGCAGCAGCGGCCAGGTCGCGATCCGCAACAGCGCGGGCAGCGTGAACGTGCTGGCCGACGTGGAGGGGTACTTCGTGCATTGACCGGTGGTGGTCCGGCACCCGCGCGGAGGCTCGTGACGGCACCGAGCAACGGCCCATGGCGTTGGGTCGGCGCTGCGAGCGTCACGTAGCCTGACCGTTCGCGTCCGCCTGCGCCGTCAACTTGGAGGCATTGTTGAAGCTCTTGCTCACTTCGGGTGGCGTCACGAACCCGAGCATTCATTCGGCGCTCGTGGGGGTTCTCGGTAAGCCGATTTCCGAATGCCACGCCCTCTGTGTCCCGACAGCACAGTGGGGTCACCCGATGTGTGGTCCGAAATCGGTCCGGGGATTCGTGGCCGCCGAGCCCGTGTGGCAGCACTTCTCCGGCCTGGGCTGGGCTTCGCTCGGCGTCCTGGAACTGACCGCGCTGCCGACCATCGGGGCCGAGCGGTGGGTTCCGTGGGTCCGGGAGGCCGACGTGCTCCTGGTCGACGGCGGCGACGCGACCTACCTGTGCCACTGGATGCGGGAGTCCGGGCTGGCCGATCTGTTGCCCTCGCTGCCCGACATGGTCTGGGTGGGGGTGAGCGCCGGAAGCATGGTGATGACTCCCCGGATCGGGGAGTACTTCGTCGAGTGGGCGTCCGCGCCGGACGACCGGACCCTGGGGGTCGTCGACTTCTCGATCTTCCCGCATTTGGATGCCTTCCCGACGAACTCCCTGGCGGACGCGCAGCGGTGGGCCGCGGGGATCGGCGTCCCGGCCTATGCCATCGACGAGCAGACCGCCATCAAGGTCGTCGACGGCTCCGTCGAGGTGATCTCCGAGGGGCAGTGGACGAAGTTCGAGGCGTAGCCGCCCGGAGTTCGTGACGGCTCGGCGCCGGGCGGCGAGCGAGCTGACTAACCGGTTAGCTAGTGCTAGTGTCTAAGTAACCGGTTAGTCAGCGATTCACGGAAGGGAAAGTCGCATGAGTCAGCGGAGCTGGTTCATCACGGGCGTGACCAGCGGGTTCGGCCGTCGCCTCACGGAGCTGCTGCTGGAGCGCGGCGACCGGGTGGCCGGCACCGTTCGTCGCAGGGCGGCGATGGCCGATCTCGAAGCCCGGTACGGTGAGCGGCTCTGGCTGGCTCACCTGGACGTCACCGACCTGCCCGAGGTCCGCCGGGTCGTGGATCGGGCATTCGATGAGTTCGACCGGATCGACGTCGTGATCAACAACGCCGGCTACGGCCTGTTCGGCGCCGCCGAGGAACTGACCGACGAACAGGTCGTCCACCAGGTGAACACCAACCTGCTCGGCTCGATCCAGGTCGTACGCTCGGCCGTGCCGCACCTGCGTGGCCAGGGCGGCGGTCGCATCCTGCAGGTGTCCACCTACGGCGGCCAGGCCACCAATCCGGGCTCGTCGCTCTACAACGCCAGCAAGTGGGGCATCGAGGGCTTCATGGAGTCCACAGCCAAGGACATCGCCCCGTTCGGCATCGGGGTGACCATCGTCGAGCCCGGTAGTGCCCGCACCGAGTTCCGCACCGGCAGCGCTCAGCTGGCCACCCCGATGGCCGTCTACGACGACACCCCCGCCGCGATGCCACGCGGTATCCGGAACCCGGCCCTCCCGTCGATCGGCGATCCGACCAAGATGGCGCAGGCCATGATCGACAGCGTCGACCGGGAGCCGGCCCCCCGACGCTTGGTGTTGGGCAGCGATTCCTACCAGTACATGCACGCGGCCCTGACCGAACGGATCGCCGAGTTGGAGGCCCAGCAGGGTTCGGCGGCCGCGACCGACGCCTGAGTCACGAACGCCGCCGGTGCGTCGGTGACCCCGTTCGTCGGACGTGGGCGGTTGGCCGTGCTCGTCCAGTTGTGTTCACGGCTGGACGAGCTGCTCGACCAGCGAGACGACGTGCCGGCGGAGGCTCGCGAGATCGGCGCGCGCGGCCGGGTCGAGGGCAGTACCGAACGGCCCGGCGGCCGACCACGCGTTGGCCACCGTCATGGTGACGGTCAACAGAAACTCCGGCGGGAACCGGTCGGCGACCTCGCCCCGGCCCTGCGCCGCCGCCAGCGCCGCGACCTTGGTGTCCTGTGAGGACTTGCGCATCCGCACGCTGCCGGCCGGCTGTTCCAGGGTCGACCACACCAGCAGTCGCATCAGGTCCGGGTGCGCCATGCCGAAGTCGAAAACCCGTCCGGCATAGCCGGGCAGGTCGTCCGGCGAGAACATGAGTTCGTTGTAGACCCGGTCGAGGTTCTGCTCCAGGACCGTGTTGAACAGGTTCTCCTTGCTGTCGAAATAGATGTACAGCAGGTTCTTGTTGCACCCGACCGTCTTCGCGATGCGCTCCACGCGGGCGCCCGCGATGCCGTACGTGGCGAACTCGGCCATGGCCGCGTCCAGGATCTTCGCCTTCGTCTCCTCGGCATTGCCGGTGGCGGCCACGTCTCCTCCTCGCGATGTCGCTCCACGTTATCATTTGACTAACCAGTTAGCGATCTACCGCTCGGCTGTTCGCCACGTGAGCGAAAACGACGGCGCTCAAACTCTCGACTCGGTGCCATCCTCTGTGGTGGCGTTGATCCGCGGTACCCCGTCGATGTGGAGACCTGACATGAACTTACGGCGGCGTTCCATCGCTCTCGCGGTGGCGGCGATGACCGGTTTGAGCCTGATGGCCGGTTCGGTCGGCAGTGCGTCGGCAAGTCAGCCGGCGAATCGGAGCAGATCCGGCTGCTCGCTGGCGAACGGGATCAAGCACGTCATCTCGATCCAGTTCGACAACGTGCATTTCACCCGGGACAACCCGAACGTCCCCAGTGATCTGGAGCAGATGCCGAATCTGCTGAACTTTCTGGAACACAACGGCACCCTGCTGAGCAACTACCACGACGTGCTCGTGCACACCGCTACCAACTTCGTGTCCAGCCTGACCGGGTTGTACGAGGACCGCACCAGCGTCACGCAGTCCAACAGCTTCAGCTACTTCGACCCGGCCGGCAACACGCACACCGGCGTGTCCTTCGCCTACTGGACCGCCCCGCTGTACGACCCGGCCGGCGGCTCGACCGACACCAAGTACAACATGGACTACACGGCCAAACCGGCCGACAACCCCACCGACACCAACATCGACACGCCCGCTCCCTGGGTGCCCTACACGCGCGCCGGCTGTGACGTCGGCCAGGTCGGCATGGCGAACACCGTGCTGGAGAACGTCGCCACCGACATTCCGACCGTGTTCGGCGCGAACTCGCCGCAACAGGCCGAGGCGACGGCGAACCCGACCAAGGCGACCGCTGACTTCGTCGGTCTCGCCGTGCACTGCGCGGCCCGCTCGACGCTGTGCGCCAGCGGCCAGACCGACTCGCTGCCCGACGAGCCCGGTGGCTACGCCGGTCACAAGGGGCTGTTCGGCGCCGCCGAGATCGCGCCGGTGATCAGCCCGTCCGGGCCGCTGACCAGCCTGTCCGGCCAGGTGATCAACGACGGCAAGGGCAACGACGGCTTCCCCGGCTTCGACTCGCTCACCGCAGACAACGCCCTCGGCATGGCCGCCACCATGCAGGAGCACGGCGTGCCGGTGACCAACGTGTACCTGTCCGACGTGCACGGCGACCACACCGCGGCCCACACCGGCGACCTCGGGCCCGGCGAGGCGCTCTACGAACAGCAGTTGCACGACTACGACACGGCGTTCGGCGTGTTCCTCGCACGGTTGAAGGCCGACGGCATCACGCCGGCGAACACGCTGTTCTCCGTCACCACGGACGAAGGCGACCACTTCTCCGGTACCGCGCCCACCCCGGCCGGCTGCACCGGTGCGCCGGGCAACACCTGCTCGTACGCGACCCGGTCCGAGGTGAACGTGAACCTGCCGGGGCTGCTGGCGACGCAGGACGACGACACGACGCCGTTCGCGATCCACTCCGACCCGGCGCCCGCGTTCTGGGTGACCGGCAACCCCGCCGCCGACTCGCCGTCGGTGCGCACCCTGGAACGGGACGTCAGCGGCCTGTCGTTCACCAACCCGTTGACCGGCGCCACCGACAAGGTCGCCTACCAGATCGCCGACCCGGTGGAGGAGAAGATCCTGCACTTCGTCGGCCCGGACGCGGCCCGCACGCCGACGTTCACGGCGTTCTCCGGTGAGGACGAGTTCGTTACCTCCGGCGCCGCCGACTGCTCGCGGCCGTGCGTGTTCACCTCCAACGGGTTCGCCTGGAACCACGGCGGCCTGTGGCCGGACATGCAGACGATCTGGCTGGGCCTGGTCGGGCCGGGTGTGAAGGCGCGCGGCGTCGACCCGTCGACGTGGGCCGACCAGGTCGACCTGCGCCCGACGCTGATGTCCCTGACCGGCCTGCACGACGACTACCAGGTCGACGGTCGCGTGCTCACCCAGGAGCTGTCGGCGCTGCCGCGGTCGTTGCGCGTCGACTCGGGCACGGTGACCCGGCTGGGTGCGGTGTACAAGCAGATCCTCGCCGTCGACGGCCAGTTCGCCGACGCGACGCTCGCCGCGTCCACACGGGGCATCAAGAGCGGCAGTGCCACGAACGACGAGGCGTACCGGGCCACGGAGAAGGCACTGGCCCAACTGGATCAACGCCGCGACCGCATCGCCAGCCAGATCCAGAACGCCCTGCTGGGCGCGGAGTTCCACGACCGTCCGATCGGCCCGTGGGCCGAAGGCCTGATCCGCCAGGCGGATCACCTGCTGGCCGACGCCAACCGACTGGCACGCGGCTGAACCCCGGTGGGGCGCCGGCCGTCCGGCGCCCCACCGTCACCATGGAGTGCGGAATTCCGTCTTGTCGGTCTCTGGGGTGCCGTCGATCGTCGAGTTGCACGCTTTTCGAATTTCGCTTGGCCTGTACAGGCGGCCAAGTCCCGCAGCTCTGAGGTC
>DASZXM010000409.1:0-1771 GCA_035546415.1 Pseudonocardiaceae bacterium | reverse complement strand
GGCGGTCCGCCGACGGGACCTCCGCCGCCAGCCGCGCGTACCAGGCGTCGATCGACCGCCGATAACCGTCCGGCATGGGCAGACCGGCGACCTCGGCGTGGGTGAACAGGCCGACCTCCCGGTGTTCGTCGGACAGCACCGGCTCGGCGTCGCCGACCGGGTCACAGGCGTACGTCACGATGAACACGTGCTTGTCGGCCACCTCGATGTAGTACATCCAGGTGTCCAGGAGTGGGCCGGTCCGGACCTGCCCCACGTCCTGGCGCCCGTCCCCGGTACGCGGTGGCTCACCGTGCGCGGCCACCCCGGCCACTACAATCGTTTGCAGTCAAGCCCACCGAGACCTGGGACAGGGGGGCGCCGTGCCGGTCACGATCCGCGATGTGGCACGACAGGCGCAGGTCTCGGTGGCCACCGTGTCCCGGGCGCTCAGCGCCCCGCACCAGGTGAACCAGCTGACCCGGGAACGCGTCCTGGCCGTCGCCGCCGAGCTCGGCTACCGGCCCAGCCCCGCCGCGCGCAGCCTGATCACCGGCAAGACCGGCAACATCGGGATCGTCGTGCCCGACCTGGGCAACCCGTTCTTCACCGACGTGCTCAAGAGCGTCCAGTCCCGGGCCCGGCAGACCGGTTACGCCGTGCTGGTCGGCGACTGCGACGAGGACCCGGCCGCCGAGGAAGAGCTGGTCCGGATGATGGCCAAGCAGGTGGACGGCGTCCTGCTCTGCTCCCCCGGCATCAAGGACGGCCAGATCAGCCAGTTGGCCGAGGAGACGTCGCTGACGCTGCTCAACCGCCGGGTGCGTGGCATCGGCGCGACGCTGATGGACAGCGCGGGCGGCATGCGGGACGTGGTCGAGCACCTGGCCGCGCTGGGCCACCGCCGGTGCGCCTACCTCAACGGGCCGCGCAGTTCGTGGTCCAACCGCGAGCGCAGGCGCGGCCTGCGGGCCGCCGCCCAGCAGCACGGTGTCGAGGTCGTCGAGCTGGGCCCGTTCCCGCCGCGCTACGACGGCGGTGTGCGAGCCGCCGACCTGGCCGTCGCCGCCGACGTGACGGCCGTGATCGCCTACAACGACATCATGGCGCTGGGCCTGCTGGCCCGGCTGCGGGACCGGGGCATCGACGTGCCCGGCGACCTGTCCGTCACCGGGTTCGACGACCTGGTGTACGCCGCGATGTGCGCACCGCCGTTGACCACGGTGGCCATGCCGTTGGAGGCGGCCGGCCGGGTGGCCGTCGACCAGTTGCTCGGCCAGTTCGCCGACGGGGGTGCCGCTGTCACCCAGCTGGAACTGCCCACCCATCTCATCGTCCGTTCGACGACGTCGACTCCGCCGAAGGCACCACGGCGTAAGGCTTGAGCCGTCCTTAATAGACCCTTAAGGCAAACCGCCGACGGTCGGGTTACCCATGGATGCGGAACCGCATCTCCCTACGGACGCACCTTGACGGCCGCCCGAAAACCCCAGTAAAAACACAACCACTCTTAGTTAAGAAAGTTACTTAACCGACAGAGAAAGCGATCATGGAGCATACGAGTCGCCTCGCTCCTGGCCCTCCCGGGTCCCTGGCGCGCCAGGGCCCCCTGCGGGCGGACGCGCAGCGCAACCGGGCGCGGATTCTGAACGCGGCCGAGTCCGTGTTCGCCGAACTCGGCGCGTCGGCATCCACCGAGGAGGTGGCGGCCAGGGCGGGCGTGGCCATCGGCACGGTGTTCCGGCACTTCCCGACCAAACGCGACCTGCTCGCCGCGATCATGAGGGGCCTG
>DASZXM010000408.1:0-5470 GCA_035546415.1 Pseudonocardiaceae bacterium | reverse complement strand
AAGGGCACGACCGTCCGGCTGGAGGTGCCGCTGTGAGCGCGGGGACCATCAAGGTGCTGATCGCCGACGACCACCCGGTCGTCCGGCAGGGCCTGCGCACGTTCATCGACCTGCAGGACGACCTGACCGTCGTCGGCGAGGCCGAGGACGGCGGCTCCGCCGTCGCGGCGGCGGAGCGCTGCCGGCCCGACGTGATGCTGCTGGACCTGCGGATGCCCGGCAGCGACGGTGTCGACGCGCTGCACGAGCTGCGGCAGCTCGGCAACCCGGCGCGGGTACTGATCATCACCAGCTTCACCGAGCCGAGCACCGTGCTGCCCGCCGTCCGCGCGGGCGCCGCCGGCTACGTCTACAAGGACGTCGACCCGCCTGCGCTGGCCGCCGCGATCCGCGCCGTGCACGCCGGGCACGTGCTGCTGCACCCGGACGTCGTCGCCCTGCTCGCCGCCGGTGAGTCGAAGGACACCGACCAGCTGACCGCCCGCGAGCGCGACGTGCTCGCCGAACTGGCCAGGGGTCGCTCGAACCGGGAGATCGCCCGCCTGTTCGGGGTATCGGAGAAGACCGTGAAGACGCACGTGAGCGCGATCCTGCGCAAACTCGGTGTGCAGGACCGGACGCAGGCCGCGCTGCACGCCGTGCGCGAAGGCCTCGTCGACGGGTAGCCGCGCCGGACACGGTTGCGGCGACAGCGGCGTCGGATCAGTCCGGTTGGATCGACGACAGGCTGCCGGCGTTGGTCTGTTCGACCGTCTCGTAGTTCTTCGCCGTCTGTTCCACGTTCGACGCGATCGTGTTCACGGCGTTCTGGGCGAGCTTCAGGGTCACCAGGCCCGGAGCGCTGACGGCGAGCACGATCGGGACGAACAGCGGGCCGCAGATCATGCCGTACGCCTGCACGCCCATCGTGACCTGTTCGGCCGCGGACAACGCCTCGCTCAGCGTGGACGCGACCTGTTGTACGGAGGTGGCGTGGGTGTGCAGGCTGTCGGTGGTGACCGCGTACCCGATACCACCGCCGCCCGGCGCCGCGTCCGACATGGTCTAGTCACCCCTCAGGAACGTGTCGTCGTCGAAACTGACGTCCTCGTCGTCGGCCGGGCGGCGGGGCCGGGCCGGGGCGTGCCGCGGCCGGGGCTGGGGCGGCGGGCCGTCGGCCGGTTCGTCGGGGGCGCCGATGCGCATCTCCGCGGCGGCACCCGGTGGCTCGTAGGGCGGCGGTTCGGGGAACTTGGCCCGGTAACTGCCCAGCACGGCCTCGGTGGTCCGCCGGTCATCGCCGATGGTCGCGGCCATGACCTCGCCGAGCCGGTCGGCCAGTTTCGCCTGCGCCCGGCGCATCGTGGTGAGCACGGCCGCGGCCACCTGGGCTCCGGTCAGCTGTTGCACCCGGTCGGTGAGCTTCAGGTCGGTGACGTTGCCCGCGGAGTCGATCGTGACCGTGACCAGGCCGTCCGGCGACGTCTCGCGCACGGCGACCTGATGCGCGGCGCTGCTCATCGCCTGATACCGCTCGGCCTTGGCCTTCGCGTCGACAGCCCACTTGTCCAGGCGGGCGGCGGCGTCCGTGCCGGCTAACGGATCGGTCATCGCGTATCCCCCCCATCGCCCTGACAGTAGGGACGAAACAGGGCCACGATGGGTTCCTGCCGCCGGGAAACCACCCGAATGGCCTAGCCGGCGCGTTTCGCGTCGTACTCGGCCTGGGCCGCGAGCACGTCGGGCAGTCGATCCTCGACGAGGTGGATCAGTGCGACGAGCTTCTCACCGACCTCGCGGCCCAGCGGCGTCAGGCTGTACTCGACCTTCGGCGGGATGGTCGGCTGTGCCTCGCGATGCACGAAACCGTCGCGCTCCAACGCCTGCAGGGTCTGGGCGAGCATCTTCTCGCTGACGCCCGCGACACGGCGGCGCAGCGCGTTGAACCGCATGGTGCCGTCCAGCAGCGCGGCGACCGCGAGGATGCCCCACCGGCCGGTCACGTGCTCCAGCGTCGGCCGCGACAGGCATGCCCTGGCGAACACGTCGGCCACGATCCGGCCGTGTTCGTCCAGGTCGGGAGCACTGCTGGTCATGGCGACGACGATAGCACCATCCCAGAGTTTGCACTGTGGAAAAGTTAGTGCAAACTGATACGCAGTGACCTCGACCTCGGGAGACATCGACATGACGATCGCCATCACGGCCGCCACCGGCCACCTCGGCCGCCTTACGGCCGACGAACTGCTGCGCCGCGTACCCGCTGACCAGGTCGTCCTCGTCGTCCGCGACCCGACCAAGGCGGCCGGGTTCGCCGAGCGCGGCGTCACGATCCGGCAGGGCGACTACGGCGACCCGGCGACCCTGGACGGCGCGTTCGACGGAGTGCGGAAGCTGTTGCTGATCTCCGGGAACGAGGTCGGTAAACGGGTTGCCCAGCACACCAACGTCCTCCGCGCGGCCAAGGCGGCGGGCGTCGAGCACGTGGTCTACACGAGCGCCCCGCACGCCGACACGACGACGCTGAGCCTCGCGCCCGAACACAAGGCGACCGAACAGGTCATCCGCGACTCCGGCCTGGCGTTCACCTTCCTGCGCAACAACTGGTACACCGAGAACTACGCCGACCGCATCGCCACGGCACTGGCCACCGGCACGTTCGTCGGCGCCGCGGGCGAGGGCCGGGTCGCCAGCGCGACACGCGCCGACTTCGCCGCCGCCTCGGCAGCGGTGCTGGCCGGCTCGGGCCACGAGAACCAGGTGTACGAGCTGTCCGGCGACGTCGCGTGGAGCTTCCCGGAACTGGCCGCGGCGGTGACGGCGGCCAGCGGCAGGGAGGTCACGTACCAGAACCTGTCCGTCGAGAAGTTCACCGAGGTCCTGGTCGCGGCCGGCCTGCCGGAGGGCACGGCCGCCTTCGCCGCACACCTGGACGGCGAGATCGCCGAAGGTGTGCTGGACGACGCGACCGACGACCTGCGCCGCCTGATCGGCCGTCCGACAACGCCTTTGGCCGAGGCGGTCCCGGCCCTGCTGCCGGCCTGACCGGCTCTGCTGGCCGGCCTGACCGGCTCTGCTGGCCGGTCGGGCTGGCGCGGCTGTCGGTCTGGCTGGTGCGGCTGGCCGGCCTGATTGGCGCGGCTGCCGGTCTGGCCGGCTCTGCTGGCCGGCTCTGCTGGCCGGCTTGGCTGGCCCTGGTGCCGGCCTGGCCGGTCCTGCCGGCGGCCTGACCGGCGTGGCCGGTCGTCGGTGCCGGTTTCGGGAACACCTCCGGCGCTTCGGTCGTTGGGTGGTGTGGTCGGCGCTTCCCACGTGTCCCCCGGACCCAACCCGGCCGTCGTGGAATACCGTTCGGCAGGAGCCACGTCGCGCGAACCGCCGAGAGGCGACCTGGAGAAGCGCTGGCCGCACGGCAACGGGCCGTGTTCCCGCGCGGGAACACGGCCCGTTTGCTGCGACTAGTCGGGCAGGCGCAGGTCGGATGCCGTGCTGAACGCGTGCACCTCGTCGGCCCGGTCGACCGTGATCTCGACGACCTGGCCGATGCGGGGCGGGGTGCGGCCGTCGGTACGGACCACCAGTCGCTGCGGGGTGTCGCCGATGGTGACGCTGCCGTGCACGTAGGCGTCCGCGCCCAGTTCCTCGACCAGTTCCACCGTCAGCTTCGCGGCCTTGTCCTCGGCGTTCGCCAGGCGGAACGACTCGGGGCGGATGCCCAGCGTGATCGATCCCAGGCCCTCCTCGCGGGCGGCCGTCATCGTGGCGCGGGGGAGTGCGACGGTCAGGCCGTCCAGCTTCGCGCCCTCCTCGACCAGGTCGACCGTCAGCAGGTTCATGCTCGGTGACCCGATGAACCCGGCCACGAACGCGTTGGCCGGGCGTTCGTACAGGCCGCGCGGTGTGTCGCACTGCTGCAGCAGGCCGTCCTTGAGCACCGCGACCCGGTGCCCCATCGTCATCGCCTCGACCTGGTCGTGCGTCACGTACACCGTCGTCGCACCCAACCGCTGCTGCAGCGCGGCGATGTTGGCGCGCGTCTCGACGCGCAGCTTGGCATCCAAATTGGACAGTGGCTCGTCCATCAGGAACACCGCGGGCTCGCGGACGATCGCGCGGCCCATCGCGACACGCTGCCGCTGGCCGCCGGACAGCGCCTTCGGCTTGCGGTCCAGGTAGCGGGTCAGGTCGAGCAGTTCGGCTGCCTCACGCACCCTGCGGATCGTCTCCGCCTTGCTCACCTTGCGCAGCTTCAGCGCGAAACCCATGTTCTCCGCGACCGTCATGTGCGGGTACAGCGCGTAGGACTGGAACACCATGGCGATGTCGCGGTCCTTGGGCTGCACGTTGGTGACGTCCCGGTCGTCGATGCTGATGCTGCCCTCGTCGACGTCCTCCAGACCGGCGAGCATCCGCAGTGCCGTGGACTTCCCGGACCCGGACGGCCCGACCAGGACGAGGAACTCGCCGTCGGCGATGTCGATGTCCAGCCGGTCCACGGCCCGCACCGGCGGGCTGCCGGGGTAGATGCGGGTCGCGCCCTGGTAGCTCACCGTGGCCATGCGGGTCCTCCTCGAAGTCCTCTTGGCCGGGATGTCTATCCGTTCCCGTCTCGACAGGCCATACTTGGTTAGTTCAGTGACCTGACGAACCGGGACGACCATGAACGGAGACCGAGGCGTGGGTTCGGCCGCGATGCGCGCCCACAACCTGGCGTTGATCCTGCGGCTGATCACCGACACCGGGCCGGTGTCCCGCGTCGACCTGGCCGAACGCACCGGGCTGACCAAGGCCACCGTCTCCACGCTGGTCGCCGAACTCGTCGACGCCGTCCTGGTCCAGGACATCGGGCCGGCAGGCGCGATCAGCACCGGCGGCCGTCCGCCGACGCTCCTGGAAACCGGCAACCTCGGACCGATGGCCGTCGGCGTGCAGGTCGACGTCGACCACGTTGCCGGCTGCCTGGTCGACCTGGGCGGCCGGGTCCGGGCCAGGGAGGTGCGCAGGCTGAGCACGGTGGGGCTGACGCCCCGGGAGGTCGTGCACGCGATGCGCCGCATGCTCGGCAGGCTGTTGGCCGCCGCCGTGGACACCGGTCGGCTGGTGGCGGGCGTCGGCGTCGCCCTGCCGGCGGTCGTGGAGAGCGGCACCGACCCGGTGGTGACGTGGGCACCGCGGTTCACCTGGCGCGACGTCGACCTGCGGTCCCTGGTGGCCGCCGAACTGGCCGCGCTGGGCGCCGCCGAACTTCCCGTCCGCATCGGCAACGACGCGGTTTTCGCCGCCCGGGCCGAGTACCGCGCGGCCGGCCTCACCGCGCCGACCGTCGTCTACGTCGGCGGCGAGAGCGACATCGGCGCGGCCGTGCTGGCCGACGGTATCGTGCGGCCCGGCGCCCGGATCGGCGGCAGCGGCTTCGGCCACGTCCCGCTGCGTCCGCGCGGCGAACGCTGCGCGTGCGGCGCCCGCGGCTGCCTGGACCGCTACGCCGGTC
>DASZXM010000407.1:0-11918 GCA_035546415.1 Pseudonocardiaceae bacterium | reverse complement strand
GGCGTGGGTCGGGTCGACCGGCAGGTGGCTGGTGACCGCGCTGGCCGGACCGGCCTGCAGCTGGCTGGTGGCCTCGCCGACGACACCCTGCACGGCACCGCCCGCGGTCTGGACGGCCTGGCCGGCGACCTCGTTGACCGGGGCCGGCAGCGACGACGTGCCGTACTCGGCGTAGTTCTCGGCGATGCCGGTCAGGGCGCTCACCGCGGCGGCCGGGTTGCTCAGCGCGCCCGCCAGGTCGGTCGGGTTGGCCAGCGCGCCGGCCGTCAGGTCAGCGGCACCGGACAGCAGGTTCGACGCGGTGTTCACGTTGTTGTTCACGACGTTCGTCACGTTCGTGACCGAACCGACGTGGTCCAGGGCGTCGGTGACGTCGCTGGCCGCGGAGAAACCGCTGGGCAGGCCGCCGAGGCCGGGCAGGTTGATCGGCAGCGAGTTGGTGGTGCCCATGTTCAGCGGGGTGTTGTGCGCCCACAGCGTGGTGTGCACGCCGTCGGGACCGATGTCCAGCGGGTTCAGGGCGAAGTCACCCAGCGGGGTGCCGTTCACGCCGCCCTCGGACACCAGGCCACCGTCGACGGTGGCGTGCGCGTCGCCCCACACCGTGTTGCCGGCGATGTTGTCGTTGATGCTGTAGTTCAGGTTGGTCACGCCACCCAGGGCCTGCGTGACGAACTGCAGCTGCTGGATGGCACCGAGCTGGCCGGTGTCCACCGAGTCCAGCGGCAGCTGGCTCATCACGGAGTCCAACACGTCACCGTTCGGCACGTAGTCCATCACCAGCGGGATGACCTCTTGGACGTCCGCCGCGCTGATGTCGCTCAGACCGGCGTGGTCCAGTACGGCCGCCGGGTCCTGCCCGAACGCCTCGAGGGCCTGCGAGTCGCTGAGCAGGTTGAGCACGAAGTCGTGCAGCGTCTGGTCGGCTTGCTCCATCTAGAAGATCTCCTCACGGGTGGTGCCGGTCGTAATGGTGCAGAAGTTATGCCCGGAGCAGCGGGCGAGCATCGGGGATGACTCCCGGTCTCCGTGGGCCCCCTATCCGGTGTCCATGATCGTCACCCGTTAGGGGATTAGGGGATCGGAACCTACTCGTGGGTTGGCGCGAATGGTCACCTTTGGTACGAACAGGTGAGCAAGGCGTCACCTTCGTGGGTGATATCCCGTTGGGTATGGGGGACGCCAAGTGGACCCGCTGAGCCGAACGTGGAGGTAGCACCTGAATGCCGTACGTCCTCGGGATCGACGTGGGCACCAGCCGCACCAGAGCGGCGGTGTGCCGGCGTACCGCGACGGGCTGGACCGACCCTGCCCCCGTGGCACTCGGCGCACGGCACCCGGGAGCCCCTACCGTCGTCTACCTGGCCCCCGATCACACCGTCGTGATCGGTGACGAGGCGGAGCGGCACGCGGCCAACGACCCCGGCCGCGTCGCCCGCGGGTTCACCGAACGCATCGGTGACGACGTACCACTCACCCTCGGCGGTACCCAGTGCACGGCCCACGAGCTGACGGCGGTGTTGGTTCGGTGGGTCGCGGACCGGGTAGCTGAACGCGAAGGCGAGCCGGCCGACCTGATCGTGGTCACCCACCCGGCCGGCTGGGGCACCCACCGCAAGTCGCTGCTGCACCACGAGCTGACCCGGCAGGAGTTGACCGACGTGACGTTGCTGGCCGAGCCGATCGCGCTCGCCGAGGGTTACCCGGCCCGGCTGGCCGAGGGCGACCTGCTCGCCACGTACACCCTGGGCGCCGGCCCGGCCGAGGCCGCCGTCGTCCGACGAACCGCGAAGGGCACGTTCGAGCTGGTCGGCCACGCCACCGGCGCCGACGCGGCCAGCGGCGGGCACTTCGACGACGCCGTCGTCGACTGCGTCCGCGACCACGTCGGCCGGGCGTTCGACGACATCGACCCCGCCGACCCGCGGGCATGGCTGGCGATGGCCCGGCTGCGGGCGATCTGCACCGGCGCGAAAGAGATGCTGTCCGCCGAGGCGGAGGTCATCGTGCCGGTCCGGCTGCCGGACGCGCCCACCGACGTCCACGTGACCAGGGCGGACTTCGAACGGGCCATCCGGCCGGCCGTCACGGCGGGCGCCGACCTGCTGCCGCACACCGTCAGGGCCGCCGGCGTGGACGCCAAGGATGTGCAGGCCGTCGTGCTGGCCGGCGGTTCGGTGCGGGTGCCGCTGGTGGCCGAGCTGGTCGGCGCCGCACTGCCGGGCCGGACCGTCGTCGCCCCGGAACCGGGCGCGGCGACCGTGCTCGGCGCCGCGACGGCCGCCCGCCGGATCGTCACCGGACCCGAACCGGACGTCGTCCCGGCGCCGGTCGCGGCCGAGCACACGGCCGTCATCGAACGTTCCGCCATCGCGCTCTTCGCGGGCGACACGGCTCTGGACCCCGAGGTCGTGGACGCCGAGTTCTACGAACCGCCGGCCAGACCGCCGGTGGACATCCTCCCGATCGAACTGCCCGAACCCCCGCTGCTCACCCGCATGTTCACCAGTATCCGGCCGGCGACCCTCACGATCGGCACGATCGCGGTCGCCGCCGCGGGCGTCGTGCTCACGTTCGTCCTCGAGTCCGGCCCCGGTCACTCGTCACCCACCAGCCCACTGCACACCGGACCGGCCAACCAGGCCACGTCGTCCAGCGTGGGCCACTGACGCCCGTGACCTCCCACCCGCCAACGCATCCCAACCACAGCAAGGACGGCCGTTGATCCAGCAAGCAGTGACCAGTCCCCGCCCCATCCTGGACGGGCCCACGCGAGCGTTCCTGGACACCGTCGAAACCGACCCGCTGGCCCCGATGACCGTGGCGATGCCCGCGCCCGGCGGCTACGGCAAAACCACTGTTCTCGCCGAGCTCGCCCGCCTCTACCGGGCGGCGGGCGTGCGCGTACTCGGACCGGCCGACGTGCCGGCCGAGACGCTCGCCATGGCCGAACCCGTCGCCGCGGGCGCCGCCGACCCGGCGGTGCTGCTCGTCGACGACGCCCACCAACTCGGCCCGGGCCTGCGGGGCGACCTCGCCGGCCTGGTCGCCACCGGCCCGGTCCGGATGGTCGTCGCCTACCGGCCGTGGCCGCGCTCCCCGGAACTGACCAACCTGGTCGACCTGTTGGGCCGGGCGGGACCACAGTTACCCCTGGGCCCGTGGGACCGCGAACACGTCGCGACGTGCCTGGCCGACCACATCGCGCCGAGCGCGACGGTGCTGGACTTCGTCATGACGCAAACCGGCGGCGTGCCCCGGTTCGTCGCCCACCTGGCGGCCGCGCTGGACGCCGGCAGCGGCTGGGCCGAGCAGCCCGAACCGCAGCTGCCCCGCTCGGTCATCGCCGCCCTGCGGCCCGACCTGGACCGGCTGGACCCGGAGGTCGAGCGCTACCTGCTGGCCGTCGAGGCCGGGGTGGGCCGGCACGTCGAACTGCTGGCCGCACTGCTGGGCCGCGACGTGGACGGCGTGCACGACATCATGGACGCCGCCCGCGCCACCGGCCTGCTCGGCTCGGACGGCGCGCTGCTGCCGATCGCCCGGCGCGCGGTCGGTGTGCTGGTGCCGGCGGAGCGCCGGATCAACGTCCGGCAACGACTTGCCGAGTCGCAGCGGGCCCGCGGCGGCCCGGTGCTGGACCTGGCCCGGTCGCTGCTGGGCACCGGGGTCGGCGGCGTCGGCGTGGCAGCGGTGTTCCAGGCGGCCGCTTTCGAGGCCATGAGTGCACAGCCGGCGCTGGCGGCGAAGATGTTCACGGCGGCGGTCGCGGCCGGCATGCCGGTCAAGGGCCTGGCCGCCAGCTGGGCCCGGGCGGCGGCCCGTTCCGGCGACCTGGACCGGGCGCTGCGCCTGGCCGACCAGACCATCGCCACACCCGACGCCCCGCACCGCGCCGAAGCGGCGGAGGTCGCGGCGGCGGCACTGGCGCACCGCGGCCAGTTGACCCGCAGCGCCGAGCTGTACCGCTGGGCCGGACCGGGCTTCCCGGCGTCGTTCGCGGCCATCGGCCTGATCGGAACCGGGCAGCTGGCGGCGGTCAAGAACCTGCCCGAGCCACCCGTCACCGACGCGCCGCCGACCCTGCTGGCCGGCGCCGCGGCGCTCATGGCGTCCGGGGTGGCGGAGTCGGTGACCGGCTCGACGACCACGGCCCTGTCCCAGCTGGTGCGCGCCTCGGCACTGCTGGAACCGGCCGGCCAGGGACTCCTGCTGCCGGACAGCCCGGCGGCGCTGGCCGCGCTGGTCGGCCTGCACGGCGGTGAGCTGGCGCTGGCCGAATCGGTGCTGGACCGGGCGTCGACAGCCAACCTGGGCGGCCCGCTGATGGCCGCCCGGCACCGGCTGCTACAGGCGTGGATCGCGATGACCCGCGGCCGGATGACCGTGGCCCGCGACCACCTGGTGGCCGCGACCCGCAGCGTGCGCGTGCTGGAGCCGCGCGACTGGCTGTTCGCGGTCGCACTGGAGGTCGGCATCGCCCGCCGCAACAGCGACCTGGCGACGCTGCGCCGGATCTGGAGCCAGGCGTGCGAGGCCGTCATGCGGCACCCGGTGGATCTGTTCACCGTGCTGCCGTTGGGCGAGTTCGCGGTCGCCGCGGCCCGCCTGCGCGACCAGGCGCGGCTACGCCCGCACCTGGACGAGGCCCGGCTGATGCTGGGCTCGCTCGGCGACCCGCCGCTGTGGTCGACGGCCTTGCACTGGAGCTGCCTGCACGCCGCGATCATCGCCGAACAGCCCGCCGCCGCCCGCGAGCACGCGGCGGCACTGGCCGAGAACGCCGGCCACTGCGCCTACTGCGCGGTACTGGCGAAGGCCGCCGAGTCGTGGCTGGCGGTCGTCGCCGGCAACGTCGACGCCACCCGAGTCGAACCGGTGGCCCGCGCGTTGCACGACGCGGGCCTGTGCTGGGACGGCGCGCGGCTGGCCGGCCAGGCGGCCATCCGGACGTCCGATCGGAAGGACATGGTGAGTCTGCTGAACTGTGCCCGGGTGTTGCAGGGCAGGCCGGTACGCCCGGCCCGCCCCGTGCCACCGGCCGCACCGGCACCGACGGC
The DNA here is from genome assembly GCA_035546415.1 of Pseudonocardiaceae bacterium. Classification (GTDB taxonomy): domain Bacteria; phylum Actinomycetota; class Actinomycetes; order Mycobacteriales; family Pseudonocardiaceae; genus DATEPR01. The sequence goes on along the minus strand of DASZXM010000407.1, from coordinate 6,858 downwards.
GGCCCCGTCCGCCAAACCGGCCGGTCGACCAGCGGGCGCGGAGCCGGCGGACCGTGGTGTGCTCAGCGAGCGCGAGCGGGAGGTGGCCGCGCTCGTGTTGGCGGGTCTGACGTACAAGCAGGTCGGCGACCGCTTGTTCATCTCCGCCAAGACCGTGGAACACCACGTGGCTCGGATGCGCCAGAAACTCGGCTCGACGAGCCGGGCCGAACTGTTCGACCAGCTGCGCCAGCTGGTCCGAACGGCGTCCCCGAGTTGACACCGGCGGAGGCTGGACCGGGCCGTGTGTCACCACGTTCCGGTCCAGCCGTTCGTCGCCACGTTCCGGTCCAGTCGTTCCGCCAATTGACACGGAGCCGGATTCGCCGAACGAACAGCCTGCGACACGTGCCGCCGCCCGTCGCACGAGGTAATTCGCTCTTCAATTGGTTTCGGTATCCAACCGATCGTGGAGCTTCGGGTTATTGCCCGAATATGCGGGACTGATCAACAGCGGTACGATTCCGAAATCGAAACAGCGACGACGGATGCGGTGGCATCGCAGGCTGTTGGGCGCCCGAGGGGGGCGCCCAACAGCTCTCGCTGATTCCCTTTCGCTGCCCTTTGGTATGTCGCGACCAGCCGTTTGTGCTGGGTTCGTGACGTGCCGTTTGGGCAGAATCGCTTCGCTTGGGCGGCCGACTCGGCCGGCGCGGCCGGGTTGGCCCGGCGCGGCCGGGTTGGCTCGGCTGGCTCGCCTCGGCTCGGTTGGCCCAGCTCGGTTGGCTCGGCTGGCTTGCCTCGCGGTTTGGCTCCGCTGTTCGGTCGGGCCGTGGTCTCACGGGGCGGTCGGGCAGTCCGGATCGTCCAGGTGGCGGGTCGCGGCTCCTTGGGTGTGGTCGACCTGCAGGGTCGTGTGGCGGATGTCGAAGTCGGTGGACAGCAGGCGTTCCAGTTCGGCCCGCCGCTCGTGGCAGTTGCGGTGCGTGTCCACCAGGACGTGCGCGGACAACGCCGGGAAGCCGGACGTGACCTCCCAGACGTGCAGCTCGTGCACGCCCAGGACCCCGGGCGCCGCCAGGATCGCGGTGCGCACCTGGTTCGGGTCGATCCGGCGCGGTGACGCTTCGAGCACCACCCGACCCGACTCCCGGACCAGCTCCACGCCCGCCTTGATCATCAACCCGGCCACCAGCAGGGACGCGATCGCGTCCGCCCGGGCGAACCCCGTGGTCAGGATGATCACACCCGCGATGGCAGTGCCGATGAAGGCGTACAGATCGGTCAGGATGTGCTGGAAGCTGCCCTCGACGTTGAGGCTGCGCCGGTTCGCCCGGCTCAGGATCAGCGTCGCCGCCACGTTCACGGCCACACCGGCCAGCGCCACGGCCAGAATGGCACCGCCCGCCACATCCGGCGGGTGCACCAGCCGACCGATGCCCTCGATGACGAAGAACAGCCCGAGCGCCAGCAACGTCGCACCGTTGGCCAGCGCGGACAGGATCTCCGCGCGCTTCAGCCCGAACGTGTACGCACCGGCGGCCGGCCGAGCCGCCAACCGCATCGCGAACAGCGCCAGGCCGATGGCACCCGCATCGGTGACCATGTGGGCGGCATCGGCGAGCAGGACCAGGGAACCGACGACCAGACCGACGACCACCTCGGCAGCCATGAACGCCGCGATCAGCCCGAACGCGGTCCACAGGTAGCGCCGATCGGCATCCGGATCGATCCCATGGCTGTGCCCGGAGTGGTCAGCGCCGGGGTGGTCAGCGCCGTCGTGGCCGCCGCCGGAGTGGCTGGTGCTGGGGTGGTCAGCGCCGGAGTGGTCAGCGCCGGAGCGGCAGCCACCGGAGTGGTCAGCGCCCGAGTTGCCAGCGCCGGAGTGGCCAGCGCTGGAGTGCCCAGCGCCGGTGCGGACGGTGCCGGCTTGGTGGGCGCCTGGGCGATCGGTGTCGTCGTCGGCGCTGGACCGGTCGGTGGGCTGGGCGGTGGCGGGGGCGGGCTGGGCCTGGTCGCGGTGCGTCAGGGTGGCATCGGCCGGTTGGCCAGCGCTGGTGTGCTGGTCAGCGGGGGGAGTGGCGTCGCCGCACGGCTGGCAGCCGGTTTCGCCGGCCGCGCAGTTGGGCTGCGTGGCCGCGGTGTGGTGTCGCTTCGCGCTGGCCACGGGCCACCTCCGGACAATTGATGCACACATGCGCATGTATCACCATAGGCTACCCTAAGCAACCCGAGATCGCTCACCGCGGGCGGCAAGGCGGCCGGCTGAGACCGAGGCGGCGGCTGGGCCGGGCTCGCGGGCGCGATCGGGACGTCGGGTGAGGTTGGGGCCGTGGCTGCCGTCGGGACGGTGGATGCGATCGGGGCGGTGGCTGCCGTCGGGGCGGTGGGGGCCTGTGCGGTGGGCTGGGTTCGTGCGTTCATACCCATATGAACCCCAAACGGGGCCCATCGGTTGCACTTCCGACCGATCAGACCGCGATTTCGTCCAGCGCCTTGTAGATTCGCTTCTCCGACACCGGAAACGCCGTACCCAGTGTCTGGGCGAAATAGCTGACCCTGAGCTCTTCGATCATCCATCGGATGCGCCGCACCGGCTCCGTGTCCGCCTCGCCCGGTGCGAGGCCGGCCACCAGGTCCCGGTACTCCGCCGTGATCTCGGCGATCTCCGCCGTCCGTTCGACGTCGCGTCTCGGGTTCTCCGGCAGTTTCTCCAGCCTGCGGTCGGTCGCGCGCAGGTACCGGGCCACGTCGGCCAGGTGGGCCAGGCCGGTCTCGGTCACAAAACCCCGGTACACCAACGACTTCAGCTGGGCTCGCACGTCCGCCAGCGACTCCGCCGGGGTGAACGACGGCATGTCCGCCAGGCGGGTTTCCGCGTCCTGGCGAGCCTCCAGCACCCGTCGTACCAGGTCGACCACCTGGAACGCCGTCGCTCCCAGGTTCGCGCGCACCTCGTCGCGCAACGCCGTGAAACCCGTCTCGTCCCACGCGGGACCGCCGAACTCGGCCACCAGGTGGTCGACCGCCGCCTTCACACAGTCGTCCAGCAGATCGCCGACGCCGTCGTGCGGGTTGCGGCCCAGTGCCAGTTTCTCCCTGTTGTTCAGGCCGCGGATGATGCCGCGGACCGGTGAGGGCACCGTCAGCATCAGCAGGCGCCGCGTGCCGGCCACCATGGCCTGTCGCTGTTCGGTCTCGGTGTCGAAGACGCGTACGTCCACTGTGGAACCGTTATCGGCCAGCGCCGGGTAGCCGGTCACCGGGAAGCCGGACACGACCTGGCTGTACGACCGGGGGAGCGTGCCGATCGTCCAGTCCGTCAGGCCGGTCCGCGTCAGGTCCTTCGTGGCCTCCGCCAGGACCGCGCTCGTCTTCGGCTGCAGGGTGCGGCGCAGTTCGGCCAGGTCACGGCCTTCGGCGAGGGTGTGGCGGCGTTCGTCCACGACCCGGAAGTTGATCTTCAGGTGGTCCGGGATCTGGTTTGGCTGCCAGGCGTCCAGCGGCACGACCACGCCGGTCAGCCGCCGCAACTCGCTGCTCAACGCCACCAGCAGCGACTCGTCCGACGCCGGCAGGGACGACAGCACCGCCCGCGCCACGTCCGGCGCCGGCACGAAATTGCGTCGCAGCTGTTTGGGCAGCGAGCGGATCAACGCCGTCACCAACTCTTCGCGCAGGCCGGGGACCTGCCACTCGAACTCGTCCCCGTTGAGCTGCCCCAGCACCGGCAGCGGCAGGTCGACGGTCACGCCGTCGGCCGGCTTGCCCGGCTCGAACTGGTACGTCAGCGGCAGCGGGACGCCCTCGGAGTGCCACGAGTTCGGGTACGACTCCTCCGTCACGGCCCCCGCCGTGGCGTTGACCAGCATGTCCCGGTCGAACGTCAGCAGATTCGGCTGCTTGGCGCGCGTCTTCTTCCACCAACTGTCGAAGTGCCGCGCCGACACGACGTCCTTGCCCACTCGGGCGTCGTAGAAGTCGAACAGTGTCTCGTCGTCGACGAGGATGTCGCGGCGGCGCGCCCGGTTCTCCAGTTCCTCGACCTCGGCCAGCAGCGCGCGGTTGCGGTGGAAGAACTTGTGGTGTGTCTGCCAGTCACCCTCGACCAGGGCGTGCCGGATGAACATCTCCCGGCACAGCTCCGGTTCGATGCGCCCGTAGTTCACCGGCCGCCCGGTGACGATCGGGATGCCGTACAGCGTCACGCGTTCGGTGGCGATCACGGCACCCCGGGACCGCTCCCAGCGCGGCTCGCTGTAGGTGCGCCGCACCAGGTGCCCGGCCAGCCGTTCCACCCACTCCGGCTCGATCCGGGCGACGATCCGGCCCCACAGCCGTGACGTCTCGACCAGTTCGGCGGCCATCACCCAGCGCGGCGGCTTGCGGAACAGCGCCGAGCCGGGGAACACCGCGAACCGGGCGTTGCGGGCGCCCTGGTAGTCGTTGCGGGCCGTGTCCCGCAGCCCGACGTGCGACAGCAGGCCGGCCAGCAGCGCCTGGTGCACGCGGTCGGGCTCGGACGGGTTGTCCGACGCCGTGAAGCCCAGGTTGCGGGTGATCTGCCGCAGTTGCCCGTGCAGGTCCTGCCACTCGCGTACCCGCAGGTAGTTCAGGAACTCCGACCGGCACAGTTTGCGGAACTGGTTGCTGGACAACGCCTGCTGCTGCTCGCGCAGGTACTGCCACAGGTTCAGGTAGCTGGCGAAGTCGGAGTTGGGGTCGGCGAACCGGGCGTGCTGCTGGTCGGCGGCCTGCTCGGAGTCGGTCGGCCGTTCCCTCGGGTCCTGAATAGACAGTGCGGAGGCGACGACGAGCACCTCCCGCAGGCTGCCGTTGGTGTTGGCCTCCAACACCATCCTGGCCAGCCGGGGGTCGATCGGCAGCCGCGCCAGTTGCTTGCCCACGTCGGTCAGCTTCTGGTCGGACGTGAGCGCACCGAGTTCCTGCAGCAGCTGCACGCCGTCGTTGATGTTGCGCCGGTCCGGCGGGTCGATGAACGGGAACGCCGTCAGGTCGCCCAGGCCCAGCGCGGCCATCTGCAGGATGACCGACGCCAGGTTGGTGCGCAGGATCTCCGGGTCGGTGAACTCCGGGCGCGCGTCGTAGTCGTCCTCGGTGTACAGGCGGATGCACACGCCGTCGGACGTGCGGCCGCACCGCCCGGCGCGCTGGTTGGCCGACGCCTGGGAGATCGGTTCGATGGGCAGCCGCTGCACCTTCAACCGGTGGCTGTACCGGGAGATGCGTGCCGTGCCGGCGTCGATGACGTACTTGATGCCGGGGACCGTCAGCGACGTCTCGGCGACGTTCGTGGCCAGCACGACCCGTCTGCCGGTGTGCGGCTGGAACACCTTGTACTGGTCGGCCGAGGACAGCCGCGCGTACAGCGGGGTGATCTCGGTGTTGCGCAGTTCCAGTCTGGCCAGTGCGTCGGCTGCGTCCCGGATCTCCCGTTCGCCGCTGCAGAACACCAGGATGTCGCCCGGGCCGAGAGCGCTCAGCTCGCGCACCGCGTCGCCGATCGCCGTCACCTGGTCGCGGTCGGGGTCGGCGTCCGGGTCGTCGGGGTCGATGACGGGGCGGTAGCGGATCTCCACCGGGTACGTCCGGCCGGACACCTCGATCACCGGCGCCGGCACGCCGTCGCGTGCGAAATGCCGGGCGAAGCGGTGCGGGTCGATCGTGGCCGACGTGATGATGACCTTCAGGTCCGGCCTGCGGGGGAGCAGCTCCTTGAGGTAGCCGAGGATGAAGTCGATGTTGAGGCTGCGCTCGTGGGCCTCGTCGATGATCAGCGTGTCGTACTGGTAGAGCATCCGGTCGCGCTGGATCTCGGCGAGCAGGATGCCGTCGGTCATCAGCTTGACCATCGTGTTGTCGCCGACCCGGTCGGTGAACCGCACCGTGTAGCCGATCGCGCCGCCGAGTTCGGTGCCCAGTTCCTCAGCGATGCGTTCGGCGACCGTACGCGCGGCCAGCCGGCGCGGCTGTGTGTGGCCGATCAGGCCGCGCACGCCCCGGCCCAGTTCCAGGCACAGCTTGGGCAGCTGCGTCGTCTTGCCCGAACCCGTCTCACCTGCGACGACGACGACCTGGTGGTCGCGGATGGCGGCGAGCAGTTCGTCGTGCCGCTGGCTGACCGGCAGCGCCTCGGGGTAGCGCGGGGTCGGCGCCTGCTTGCGCAGGATGCGTTGCCGCGCCGTGTCGATCTCGGCGGCGACCTCGTCGACGGCCTTCTGCCGGGCGGCCGCGTCGCGGATCTTCCGGGTGCCGTCCAGCCGCCGACGCAGCCGCCGCTCGTCGCGGATCGTCAGGTCGGACAGCAGGGGGGCCAGGTCGGCGGCGGACATGGCAGCTGGTGACGTGGACATACGCCATCAACTCTAGGCAACGCGTGTGCCGACCCGCACCCGGATATCCGGTGATCCGCGTCAAACCACCTGGTCGATAACATGGTCGCGGGCATCGGCATAGCGCGCCCGCACGGCCGGTTCCGCGTTCGCCTCGAACGTCTCGGTCGCCCCGATCGTCCACTCCGGCGGTTCCGCGTCGCCGGACAGCACCCACGCGGCCTGCCGTGCGGCACCGTCGGCGACGTACTCGCCCGCGGGCGGCACCAGCACCGGACGGCCCAGCACCTCGGGCGCGATCCGGCGGACCGCCTCGGCCCGCGCGCCACCGCCGACCAGCAGCACCCGCCGCACCGGCACGCCGGCGTCGACGAGCGCGTCCAGGCCGTCGGCCAGGCCGCACAGCATGCCTTCCACGGCCGCGCGGGCCAGGTTCGCCTGGGTGGCGTTGCCCAGCGTCAGCCCGTGCACCGCCCCCGTGGCCGTCGGCTTGGACGGCGTCCGCTCGCCCTCCAGGTACGGCACG
>DASZXM010000406.1:0-3548 GCA_035546415.1 Pseudonocardiaceae bacterium | reverse complement strand
CCGTCGTCGTGCTCGCGCTGATCGGCGGTGGCATCTGGTTCTTCACCTCCGGCAACAAGAACAACGACAACCAGGCCGGCGGTGGCGGTCACCCGACCACCGTCACGACCACCACCAAACCCAAGCCGAAGCCGACGCCCGCGCATCCGGACGAGCCGCTGCTCCAGCAGGTGCCGCCGGTGATCGGCACGCAGCACGCGCGCAGCGCCGAACTGTCGGTGTCCCAGGCGCTGCACCGGCCGATCATCGACCAGTCCATGGCGACCATCCTCACGCAGGCCGGCGTGCAGCAGATGGTGTGGCGGGACGGCTCCAAGACGGCCGACCAGTACGGACCGACCCCGGACTACTTCTCGGTGACGGTCATCCCGGTCAGCACCCCCGACGCGGCCGACGCGCTCGCCCAACAGATCCGGCGCTACCAGGAGCAGAACGGCCTGACCTTCGTGCCCCCGCCGGTGCCGGGCGTGCCGTCGACGATCACGGTGGAGAAGCACACGGCGCCGCAGATGACGATCTACCGCGGTCTGTGGGTGTGCGGCAGTGACGTGATCTGGCTGAACGTCCAGCAGGCCCCGACCACCAACGAGCAGGCGTTGACGAAGAGCTTCCAGCGGGAGGTCGTGTCGTTGACGCAGTCCTTCCCAGCCGAGTGATGCCTGCCGCCACGCCGGTCCGCCGGCTGGATCTGCCCGTCCGGGACGGCGTGTGGCGGCTCGCGGAGGGCAGCGGGGTCGACTACCTCGACGGTGCCGAGGAACTGGTCGCCGCGGTGCTGCGCACGGCGGCCGACCGTTCCTCCACCAGCGACGAGCTGCACTTCGCGGCCGGCAGTTGGGCCGAGCGGTACCACCTGTGCCGTGGCCGGGCGAACGTGCTGCGTGCCGTCGACCTGCCGGCGGACGCGGCCGTGCTGGAGATCGGGGCGGGCTGCGGGGCGATCAGCCGGTACCTCGGTGAGCGGGTCGGCGTGCTGGACGCGGTGGAGCCGGTGCCGGCGCGGGCCGAGGTGGCCGCGGTGGCGACCGGTCATCTGCCGAACGTGCGGGTGTTCACCGGCACCGTCGACGACCTGCCCGACGAGCCCGGCTACGACGTGGCCGTGGTCGTCGGCGTGCTGGAGTACGTCGGCGGCGGCAGCCGCGACCCGCAGCCGTACCTGGACTTCCTGACGGCGATCCGGCGCAGGCTGGCGCCGGGCGGGCTGCTCTGCCTGGCCATCGAGAACCAGTTCGGCGTGAAGTACCTGGCCGGTGCTCCGGAGGACCACACCGGCCGGCAGTGGGACGGGCCGCAGGGCTACCCGGACGGTGGGCGGGCGCGCACCTTCGGCCGTAAGCCGCTCACGGCGCTGCTCACCGCGGCCGGATTCGACGTGCACACGGTGCTCGGTTGCTTCCCCGACTACAAGATCACCCGCGCGGTGCTGGCCCCGGCGCTGCTGGAGCGCTATCCGTTCCTGGCCAAGTCGCTGCCGGTGCTGCCGAGCCCGGACCGGGGCCAGGACGCGCACCGGGCGATGGACGAGTCCCGGCTGTGGGCCGAACTGGTCGACGCCGGTCAGGCCGAGGACAACCCGAACAGCTTCCTGGTGCTCGCCGGCACGGGTCCGGCCGGGCGGACGCCGTGGCCGACCGACCGGCTGGCCGTGTACTTCAACACCGACCGGGCCAGCAGGTGGTGCACGCGCGCGGAGGTGTCGGCCACCGCGACCGGCGCCGAGGTGGTCCGGACCAGGCTCGTCGGGACCGCATCGGACGACGACGGGGCGGTGGCGCTGCGGTCCTACCGGGAGCCGATCCAGCCCGCGCCGACCATGGTCGGCGTGCTGCTGGACCAGCCGTGGCGGGCGGCGGAACTGCTGTGCCGGTGGCGGGATCTCGTCCTGTCCGCCGAGACGACGCCCCGCCCCGGACTGTGGGATCTGGTGCCGCACAACGTGTTGGTCACCGAGGACGGGTTGCTGCCGATCGACCTGGAGTGGGAAGTGTCCGACGCCACCCCGGCCGACGTGCTCGCACGGGGGCTGCTGCTGACCGCCGACCGGCTGGCCGCGGCCGGCTGGTCCGGTGCCGGTGAGCGCACCACGGTGTGGGAGCTGGCCTGCTGGCTCGGCGTCGTCGTCGGCCTCGATCCATCCTTTGTGGACGAAGCATTGGAGCGTGAGGCACGGTTCCAGGCCGTGTCCGTCGCCGGAGCGGGTGTCGGGCAGCGCCGGGAGACCGAGTACCTGAAGGCGGCGCTGCGGAAGCGGTTCGCCGAGTTCGTGAGTGACAGGCAGGAGGAGCGAGCGCGTGCGTGACAGCGACCCCGCGCCGACGGAGCCGAAGGCGACGCGGTGACCGGGCAGTCCGAACCGCGGCGGCACTACGAGATCGACCAGCCGAAGGCGAAGGCAACCATCGCCGGTGACCTGTTGCTGGTCGACGGTTGGGCGCTGATCGACGGCCGCGCGCCCAGCAGGGTCGAGGTGCGGGTGACCGGCGGCGGGGTGACCAGTGCGCGGATCCGGCTGCCCCGACCGGACGTCGGTGCCGCGTTCCCCGACCTCGTCGAGGCGGGCACGAGCGGGTTCGAGGCGCGCGTGGCCGTGGACCTGCCGCCGGGTGCGGAGCGGGAAGTGGCGGTGCAGGTCACGTTCTCCGGGCACGGCATGGCCGCGTGGACGGCGCCGACCCGCTACGTCACCCTGCACAACCCGGACGGCGACTCCGACGATGCCGACCTGGCCGCCGACAGCGCCGCCGCCACCGAACGCGTGCTGGCCAGGGTGTCCGTCCCCACCGACCCGAGGCACGTGCTGGTCTTCACGCACAGCCTGGCGATCGGCGGCGGGCAGCTGTGGTTGCAGGAGCTGCTGTCCGGCCTGGTCACCCAGGAGGGCTGGACGGCGACCGTCGTCACCCCGATCGACGGACCGCTGCGCGCCGACTGCGCCGACCTGGGCATCACCGTGCACCGCACCTCCCCTTACCGGGTGGGCGACGTCGCCGACTACGAGGGGCACGTCCGCGAACTGGCACTGCTGGCCCGCACCAGTGGCGCCGGGGTCGCGCTGGTCAACACGCTCGGCCTGTTCGGCTGTGTGGACGCGGCCAAGCGGGCCGGCCTGCCCACCGCGTGGGTGGTGCACGAGAGCTTCGAACTGGCCGACTTCTCCTACCTGAACTGGGGCACGGCGGGCCTGGCCCCGCTGCTGCGGGACCGCTGGCTGCGCAGCCTCGCCGACGCCGACCAACTGCTGTTCGTCGCCGACGCGACGCGGGAGATGTTCCTGCCCTACTCCAACCCGCGGCGCTGCCGGACCATCCGCTACGGCACACCGATGGCCGGCTTCGGCGGCACCGTCTCCTCCCGGGACCGGGCGCTGGCCCGCAAGCGGCTGGGGATCGCCGACGACACGCTGCTCGCGCTCAACGTGGGCGTCATGGAGCCGCGCAAGGGCCAGGCCGCGCTGATCGCCGCGATGGACCTGGTCCGCAGGCGCTACCCGGCGGTGCAGCTGGCCGTCGTCGGCCACCACCCGTCGCCGTTCGGCCTGGCCATGT
>DASZXM010000405.1:0-1968 GCA_035546415.1 Pseudonocardiaceae bacterium | reverse complement strand
GCCCATGCCGGGCATGTCCGCCATGTCGTCCGCGCCGTGCCCGCCGTTCGTGCTCGGCGCCGCCGGTCCGCCGCACGCGGCGGCCGTGACGACCACCGCGAGCAGCATCATGACCGTCGCCCGCACTGGCACACGCACTGTCGCATGCCCTGTCACATGCACTGGCACATGCACTATGGGCTCTCGCACGACACACTCGTCGGCACGGCAGGCGTCCCGGAGTAGTTCGCGGTGAAGCCGAACGTCGTGCTGCCGTTCGCCGCCAACTGGCTGTTCCAACTCGCCGCCGTGACCGTGGCCAGTGAACCGGCCTGGCTCAGCGTGCCGTTCCACGAACTGGAGATCGTCTCGCCGTCGGGCACCGTCCAGCCCACGTGCCAGCCGTACAGTGTGGACGTCGTCGGATTCGACACCGTCACCTGTCCCTGGAAACCCCCCGGCCAGCTGTTCGTGATCGTGTACGCGGCGTCGCACGGCGTTCCGGCGGGCGGTGGGGACGCGCCCGCGCCGATGCCGGTCACGTTGCCGTCGCCACCGTCGAACATCACGTCCGAGCAGCCGAGGAAGTTCTCCGTGCTGTCCGAACGCACCCACTGCGAGAAGATGATGTGGTAGCCGGTCTTGTTCGCCGGCAGCGTCGCCGTCCAGTAGTAGTAGCTGTCGACGCTGCCCGGGTCGCCGACCGACGGCGGGTTGGTGGCCGTCGAGAACGGCACCGACTCCAGGTCCGCCCAGGTCAGCGGTTGCGTCGGGTCCCAGCCGTTCTTCGTGATGTACAGGTTGAACGTGCCCGGGTGCGCCGCCCACTTGTTGTACTTGATGGTGACGGTCGAGCCGGACGTCAGGTGGGTGAGCGGCCAGTCGGTGCGCGCCTGGTCGAACCCGGAGAAGTCGTAGTAGTTGCTGTTGCCGCTGCACAGCTTGCCGTCCGGGATCACCCCGGTCGTGCCGCCGGCCGCCGTGCGGTTGCCGACCGCGAACCAGTTGTACAGCGGGGTCGTCCCGCTCTGCGCGACCGCCGCCTGGCACGCCGGGTTCTGCGGCACGATCTGGCCGGTCGACGTGAGGCCGTCCTCGTAGCACAGGAACGTGCGGCTGCCGATCGACTCCATCGCACCGTGCGCCGCCGCCGGGGCCGTGGTCAGAATGCTGGTCGTCAACGCGGAGAAAATGACGAGCACACCGGCCACGATCAGGTTGCGTCGTATCCTCACATCACTCGACCTCCATCGCATGTCTGGCCCGGCCGTACGCATGCCGCGCGAAGCTAGCACGGCGAATCAAGCGCCGGCCCGGTTCGCGCCCGGTCGCGGGATGTCCTGGCTGGCAGCGGACACGGCGAGGATGAAAATTTCGCGACCGGCGTATCCGCTCTCAGCGGAATCGCTGTCGGTGAACATTCCTTTTCCGAGCCGATGTGGCGCGTTCTTTTTCGATAGCGTCGGCGGCGGGTTGGCATACATCGGCGCGCGAAAGGAATGTGAACATGACACCGGAATTGGTTTCCCTGCTGCCCCGGATGGCGGCGGAGACGGCGGGCATGTCGCTGAACGACTCGGTCTACGAACAGCTGCTGCGCTCCCGGATCGTCTTCCTCGGTTCCGAGGTGGAGGACGAGATCGCGAACCGGATCACGGCCCAACTGCTGCTGCTCGCGGCCGACGACCCGGTGCAGGACATCAAGTTCTACATCAACTCGCCGGGCGGCGCGGTGAACGCGGGCATGGCGATCTACGACACGATGCAGCTGATCGCGCCGGACGTCCAGACGTGGGGGCTGGGGTTCGTCGCGTCGATGGGCCAGTTCCTGCTGTCGTCGGGCACCCCGGGCAAGCGGTACCTGTTGCCGCACACCCGGGTCGTGATGCACCAGCCGTCGGCCGGCGTGGGCGGGTCAGCGACCGACGTGGCGATCCAGGCCGAGGCGTTCGGGTACACGAAACGGCTGATGGCCGAGCTGACGGCACA
>DASZXM010000404.1:0-1848 GCA_035546415.1 Pseudonocardiaceae bacterium | reverse complement strand
CCGACCGCGGCGGCCGGCGGCTCACCGTTCAGTGGCCTGTACGCGCCGGGGTCGACGTTCAAGATCGTGACGGCCACGGCCGCCATCGAGAACGGTGTCGCGACCCGGGACTCGATGCTGCCCTGCCCGCTCACCGAGCAGATCGGCACCCGCACCATCTCCAACGAGGGCTTCGACCTGGGCACAACCACGATGCACCACGCGTTCGCGCGGTCCTGCAACACGACGTTCGGCGAGCTGGCGTCGCAACTGCCGGCGGACGGGTTGGTCAAGGCGGCCGACCAGTACGGCCTCAACGCGGACTTCTCGGTCCCCGGCCTGACGACCGAACTGGGCAAGGTGGTCCCGGCGGCGGACCCGAACGAGCAGGTCGAGGACGGCATCGGCCAGGGCACGGTGCAGGTCAGCCCGTTCGGCGAGGTCGTGATGGCGGCCACCGTGGCGGCTGGTCACGCGGTCACGCCGCGGCTGTGGGCCGACGCGGCCACGGGTGTCACGACCGGCTACACGGCGCCGTCCGGCGCGGTGCTGGCGTCGCTGCGGTCGATGATGCGCGAGGTGGTCACCGGCGGGACCGCGACCGGACTGGCGCACTCCGGCCAGGTCTACGGCAAGACGGGCACGGCGCAGTTCGGCTCCGGCGACGAGGCGCACGGCTGGTTCGTCGGCTACCGAGGGGACCTGGCCTTCGTCGTCTTCCTGGAAGGCGCGAACGACTCCCACCCGGCCGTCACGCTCGGCGCGCAGTTCCTGGCCGCACCGAAGTGACGTCCACAGTGGACTGACTGGCCGCTAGCGACGCAGTTCGGCCACCTCCGCCAACCGGCTCAGCTTGTGCGGGTTGCGGATCGCGTAGATGCGGGTGATCCGGCCGTCCTCGACCGCGAACGTGATCGCCGTGTCCAGTTCGCCGCCCGGGTCGAACCGGGCCGCGAGGGCACCGTTGACCAGCAGCCGGTTCAGTTCCACGCCCGGCGCGACCTCCGGGAACCGGCCCAGCAGCGCCACGACCCGGCGGATGCCCTCGATCGGGCGCAGCACTGCCCGGGCGACCCCACCGCCGTCGGCGATCAGCACGACGTCGGGTGCGAGGACGTCCATCAGGCCCTGCACGTCACCCGTGGTGAGCGCGGCGAGGAACCGTTCCACGACCCGCTGCTGTTCGGTGCGGCTCACCGCCATCCGGGGCCGCCGCGCGGCCACGTGCTCGCGCGCCCGGTGGGCGATCTGCCGGACGGCCGCCGCCGACCGGTCCACGGCCTCGGCGATCTCGTCGTAGGGCATGTCGAACACCTCGCGCAGCACGAAGACCGCGCGCTCGGCCGGTCCGAGCGTCTCCAGCACGGTGAGCATCGCGATCGACACGCTCTCCGCGAGTTCGACGTCCTCGGCCACGTCCGGGCTGGTCAGCAGCGGTTCGGGCAGCCAGTCCCCCACGTACTCCTCGCGCCTGCGGGCCAGCGACCGCAGGCGGTTGAGCGCCTGCCGGGTGACCACCCGGACCAGGTACGCGCGCGGGTCGCGCACCTGCGCGCGGGCGGCGTCGCCGATGCCGTCCCACCGCAGCCAGGTCTCCTGCACCACGTCCTCGGCGTCGGCGGCCGAGCCGAGCATCTCGTAGGCGACCGTGAACAGCAGGCTGCGGTGGGTGACGAACGGTTCGCTGTTCATGCGGCCGAGCGTACGGCCGGCGGACGCAGCTCACCGGACGCGGCGAACCCGTGCGACTCGCCATCGCGCGGGTGCCGCTGCCGGGTCGGCTCGGCCTTCGGGATCCGGGCTGCCATGGTGCCTCCTCCATGTCGTCCTTCGTGTCGGCATGCAGACACCGGCCCCGATCCGGCTGTG